>CAVJMX010000067.1:0-15934 GCA_963650795.1 Bacteroidales bacterium H4 | reverse complement strand
TAGCTACTTCCTTTTTGAGTTCCATGGCTTTAACCACGGTTACTTCTTAGGAGGCGCTTGTTATATCCATTTAACTATAGGAACATATGCACAACTGTTAGTATACCGAAAATATCACGATTTTGCAACCTTATTCCTCGGGAAAATTGATATATCCCTGCAGCCAGATAGATCCCTTAAAACGACGTCCCACCTGGGGTTCTCCGTAGAGATCCTTTTCGTTGATGCACACATCAAAAGTCAATTCGTTGCACAGAATGGTGAGAATATATACCTTTTCCCCGGTGATGTCGTTGGTCACCAGACGAAGGTCCATAATCTCTCCCAGGACAGAATACTGGTCGCACTCCACGCCGTAAGGCATAAAATAGGTGTCCACGAGGCTGAAAATGTCGTCCTTCTGGATTCTCCGGGAGATGGTAGTATACATATCCATATCTTCCAGGGTCAGGGTCTCTATGGCATCTTCGTCACCCTGTCTGGCAGCTGCCAGCAGTTTATTCCGGTTCGCGGAATCTTTTTTCACCCGCAGGACCTGCTCTTCATCCTTTTTTATCGGCAACAGAATACTTCCGTTCAGAGACAGTCCGGATAAAGTCAGTGTCGTACCGCGGATCGGTAATTTTCCGGTGCTCTGTGCCTTGATGTAGGGAATCCGGTTCCGCAGATAGAAAATAATGGAGATTCCCATCTTGATATCATCGCAGATACCGGCATAGGAATCTTTATCCGCATGACGTTCCACAGAGACATCCTCGTAAGAAGTGACGCCGCTTCCCGTCAGATACGGAAAATAATATTCATAGATGAATTTGTCGTTATCGTCAAATTCTCCGCAAACAGCCACACCAAAGGTGCCGGATTCTACGGCTCCCTTGGTGGAGGTGTGATTTTTGCTGAATTCTCCCAGGAGAATACCCTCCTGATTCATGGTATATGCGCGATGATCGGAATTCATGATCACGTCTGTCAGTAATTCTTTTAATTTCTTCCGGTCCGTATATTCACTGAACCCGATAGCTCTCATATATTTATGCAAAAAATCACCCTCTTTCTATCTGTGTCATCTTTATAAAATACTACTTATTTCTGGGGGAATACTTTCTCCTTGCCACCCATGTAAGGACGCAGAGCTACGGGAATGTTCACGCTGCCATCCTCATTTACATTATTCTCCAAGAATGCAATCAGTCCTCTGGGAGAAGCCAGTACGGTATTGTTCAGTGTGTGTACCAGATAAGTTCCGTTTTCACCCTTGGTACGGATACCCAGACGTCTTGCCTGTGCATCACCCAGGGTAGAACAGGAACCAACCTCGAAGTACTTCTTCTGTCTGGGGCTCCATGCTTCTACGTCGCAGGATTTTACCTTCAGATCTGCCAGGTCACCACTACAGCACTCCAGGGTACGAACGGGTACATCCAGGCTGCGGAAGAATTCTACGGTATAGGACCACATCTTGTTATACCAGTCCATGGAATCCTCAGGCTTACACAGCACTACCATCTCCTGCTTCTCGAACTGGTGTACACGGTACACACCTCTCTCCTCGATTCCGTGGGAACCTACTTCCTTACGGAAGCAAGGGGAATAAGAAGTCATGGTAATAGGCAGGCTCTTCTCGTCTACGATCTGACCCTTGAACTTACCGATCATGGAATGCTCGGAAGTACCGATCAGGTACAGATCCTCGCCTTCGATCTTATACATCATAGCTTCCATTTCTGCGAAGCTCATAACGCCGTTTACAACACTGCTGCGGATCATGAAAGGAGGAATGCAATAAGTGAATCCCTTATCGATCATAAAGTCTCTTGCATAGCTGATCATTGCGGAATGGATTCTTGCTGCATCGCCCATCAGGTAATAGAAACCGTTACCACTGGTACGTCCTGCACTCTCTTTGTCCAGACCGTTCAGACGATCCAGAATATCTGCATGATAAGGAACCTCAAAATCAGGAACTACGGGCTCACCGAATTTCTCGATCTCTACGTTCTGGCTGTCATCCTTGCCAATAGGAACAGACTCATCAATGATGTTGGGGATGACCATCATGATCTTGGTGATCTTCTCCTGCAGTTCGGTCTCGGAAGCTTCCAGCTCAGCCAGACGCTTTGCACCGGCAGCTACTTCTGCCTTCTTGGCTTCTGCCTCTTCCTTCTTGCCCTGACCCATCAGTGCACCGATTTCTTTGGAGATACGGTTTCTGGAAGCACGCAGATCATCTGCTTCCTGCTTTGCCTTTCTGCTCTCGGCATCCAATGCGATCACTTCATCTACCAGAGGGAGCTTCTCATCCTGGAATTTCTTACGGATGTTCTCCTTGACTACCTCGGGATTTTCTCTTAAAAATTTAATGTCTATCATGACTTCCTCCATTCTGCTGTTCTGATTCAGACAGCATTATTCTAATCCTTTTTCAATATACACATTCAGAACTTTTACAAGATTCAGAATTTTCTCTTCCTTTAATTCCCGTCCATCCTTATCCCGGATAATACGAATCACCGGACGATCCTGGAAATCTTTGTTCTGTGATACGACGATTGCTTCCTCTCCATCACTGGTCAGTACATGACTTCCGGCGGGATACACAGCCGTGAAACTTAAAAACGCGTCTACTATTTTACCATTATATTTCACATTTTTAAAGCTTTTTAAATATTCTACCGCTTCATAGACTCTGCTGCGTCTCTGGGCGATACCGCAGATCATCTCATCAAAAGCATCACACACTGCAACGATCTGGCAGGAAAAGGGAATCTCCGCTTCCTTCAGACGAAGAGGGAATCCGGATCCGTCCAGTCTCTCATGATGATAGAGGATGATTTTCTTCACCTCATCCGAGATCCAGGTCTCATCTTTTACAGAAGTATATCCATAGACCGGATGTTTCTTATACTCAGCCAGTGCTTCCGGCTTCATGTCCTCCATGGATTTGCCTTCATAATCCAAAGTCGTATATCTGAGTCCGATGTCATGCAGCAGACATCCCACACCGATATCATGAATCACCTGCTTATCCACCTTCAGGCGAAGAGCTGTCAGAATTGCCATGGAACTTAAGCTGATGGAATGCTCATAGATATCTGCACTCCTCTCCCGGATATCAAATACTTTTTCCACGACCTCTTTTTCATCCAAAATATTGGTAATGATCTCATCTGCCGCCTGGGTCAGTCCCTGCAGTTCCCTGTTGTTCTGATAGGTATGTCTCTCCAGAATACTTTTTACTTTACTTTTTATCGTTTTTTCTATATTATTTTTGAGTATTACTATTTCATTTGCCTGGTCCTCTTTTACATAGACTTCCAGGATACCCATTTCTTCTATTTTAGCAATATACTCTTTTTTTAATACCGCGCCTTCCGGAAGAATGATCTGATAATCCCAAGTCATCAATGACTGTGCAAGAATTTCGTTTCCGGTCAGCTCGCTCAGTTTCATTCTCTTCATATATTACTTCCTCTTTTATTCCCCCATTGCCATGGAAAGTGCTTCTGCCTCTTCCGCTCCCAGATCAATCGCACACTGTCCGAGTTTGATTTCTTTGGTGTAGGAATAGCATCCTTCGGAACTATGAACGGAATTAATAATAAATCCATTATTATTTTCATCCAGCAGAGCCAGGGAAAAACTCAGCTGTCCGCCCATCTGATTAAATGCATCGTATTTTACCAGACCCATTTTCTGATAAGCGGATTCCATGTTCTTATATAAAGTACGGATATCCTTTTTATTTTTCTCGGTATTTGCCTTGAGAAATTTATTATCCTCATACAGACCGGCGATATCCTGCTCCAGACTTCCTCCGTCTTTACCGGTGAGGAATTTGTCCAGTCTCTTCTTCAACTTACTTGTCTTCCGGATCTGCACGATCAACAGAATCAGGAAAATAAGTAACAGCAGAATCACTACTGCCATTCCGATCAGAAGGTATCCTAAGTCAAATCCACCCAGACCGATCTGATTCAAATAAGTACTACCTGTCATAATACTCTCCTTCGTATCTCTATTTCACTACTTATCTCTCTTATTTATTCAACACATCCAGGAGTCTGTCCAGATCTTCATGATTGTAAAATTCAATTTCGATCTTACCGGATCCTTCTCCCTTGGATGTCACGGTTACTTTTCTGCCAAGCTTCTGTTTCAGCTTTTCTTCGATATCCTGGTAGATTACCTGCATGGTCTTGTCATCTACCTTTTTAGGCTTTGCAGGTTTATGTAAATTCTTTACCAGTTTCTCTACATCACGTACGCTCAGCTTTTCATCAAAAATACGCTGTGCCAGATTATACTGTTCTTCCGGATTCTCCACAGCCAGTAATGCTCTCGCATGTCCGGTGCTGATCATCTCATCTACTACCATGCGCTGCACTTCTTCATTCAACTTCAGAAGTCGGATAGAGTTCGTAACAGCAGCACGGCTCTTGGATACTCTCTCTGCTACTTCATCCTGTTTCAGATGAAACTCTGTCAACAGTCTCTTATAAGCCTGTGCTTCTTCAATCGGGTTCAGATCTTCACGCTGGATATTTTCAATCAGTGAAATTTCTACGATCTCTTGCTCCGTGTAATTACGAATAATAACCGGAACTTCTTTCAGACCTGCCAGTTTGGCTGCACGCCATCTTCTCTCACCGGCGATGATCTCATAATAATCCTTACGGTCCTGTACCAAAATTGGCTGTAACAGACCGAACTGCTTAATAGAATCTGCCAGCTCCTGCAGAGCATCCTCATCGAAATTCTTACGAGGCTGTTCTCTGTTAGGCTCTACCTTTGTAATTTTTACAAGGGTCTGTGGCTCTTTTCCCTCTGCTGTCTCTGTCTTTGATTTTGCTGCTGTTTCTTTTTTTGTCTTTGTCTCCCCTAATGCATTAGGTATCAGAGAATCCAGACCTTTTCCCAATCCTCTTGCTGCCATACCGTTCTTCTCCTCTAACTTTTACTTGTTCTTAATTACTTCTTCTGCAAGCTGCATGTAAGCTTCTGCTCCGGCAGATTTTGGATCATACATATTGATAGGCATGCCATAACTGGGAGCTTCTGCTAATCTGATATTTCGGGGAATTAATGTATTATACACCTTTTGATTCAGATTTTGTTTAACATTTTCTACCACCTGCATAGACAGATTGGTACGGGAATCATACATAGTGAAAACAACACCATCAATAGTAAGATCCGGGTTCAGTCTCTCTTTTACCAGATTAATAGTATGGATTAACTGGCTCAATCCTTCCAACGCATAATACTCACACTGAATAGGAACCAGTACACTGTCTGCTGTTGTCATGGAATTGATGGTCAGCATATTCAAAGAGGGAGGACAGTCAATGATAATAAAGTCATAATCATCCTTCACATAATCCACTTCATTCTTTAAAATGAATTCCTTCTTATCTACTCCGATCAATTCAATTTCAGCCGCTGCCAGATTAACATTAGAAGGAACTACAGATACATTCTTAACAACATCTGAAATAATACAATCCCGGATGGAGCACTCTCCCAGAATCAATTCATAAATGGTATTTTCCAATTCATTTTTTTCAATACCAAATCCACTGGTAGTATTCCCCTGAGGATCTGTATCGATTACTAATACCTTTTTACCTTTTGCAGCCAGAGACGCAGACAAATTAATGGACGTAGTTGTCTTACCTACGCCACCCTTCTGGTTTGCTATTGCAATAATTCTACCCATATTTGTTTTTCCACCATGTCCTTCTTATTGATTTAGCCGTGCAAACCTCTGGACTGTCTGTCCATATCCTCTACTACAATATCATAGATTTCTCCGAGAGAAGCACAATACTCCAGAACCTTCCAGGGCTCATTGGTATGGAAATGGATCTTGATCAGTTCTTCATCTCCTACTGCTAACAGACAATCTCCCTTGAAATGTTCTGTGATGTAGTCGTTGATCTCATCTTCATCCAGATCTGTTCCTTCAATTAATAACTGTGTATCATATTTGAATTCTAACATTATAAAATCCTCCATTCTGTAATGTAAAACTACTTCTATAATAATAGCATGAGCATTTCTATGTTACAAGGTAAAAATGCCACAAAAAGTTGATACTTTATACGCATTTATCGGGCAAACACTAGATATTGTGGGATTATATTTCACGTTTTTCCCGTAAGTATCATGTTTCACGCTTCTTTCATAAAATGTTTCACAATTTTACCCACTACATCTTGGGTTTCAATGTTTCACGTGAAACATTATCTAGTATAGTTTTCTTATAGAATCATAGAATGTTTCACGTGAAACATTCTATAAATTTACCCCTACATCTAGTATCAAATTTTAGAAAAAAGAATATCTATGTAACTTGTTTTGCTTTATTTTATATGTTAGCATAAAAAAGCAAGGTTTGTTAGAGTGCGTAGCACGGAACAATCCGTAGGTATTATTCAAAAACATCTTATAATAAAGAGGTATGTAATATGGCTATTGATAAAGTAAGAGAATATTTTAAACCTTTTCACATGGATGATCACATTTTAGAATTTGATGTATCCAGTGCTACTGTGGAACTGGCTGCAGAAGCTCTTCATTGTGAGGAAAAACGTATTGCCAAGACAATGTCTTTCCTGGTAGGTGATCAGCCGATCCTGATAGTTACAGCAGGGGATACGAAAATTGATAATGCGAAGTACAGACACTTTTTCGGAGCAAAAGCAAAAATGATTCCGGCAGAAGAAGTTGAGGGTATTATTGGTCATGCTATTGGTGGTGTATGTCCTTTTGCAGTTAACGAAAATGTGAAAGTATATTTAGACGAATCCTTGAAAAGATTTGAAACTGTATTTCCGGCTGCAGGAAGTTCTAACAGTGCGATTGAATTAACAATCCCTGAGTTAGAGAAATATTCAAACTTCCTGCAGTGGGTAGATGTCTGCAAAGGTTGGCAGGAATCTAATACAATTTAATCAGATTATTTTTGATAGCAAACACAGCTGCCTGTGTCCGATCAGATACATCAATCTTTTTGAAAATATTAGAAATATGATTTTTTACTGTTCTCTCACTGATATTCAGAGATGTTGCAATTTCCTTATTGAACATTCCGTTAGCGACTTCAATAAGTACTTCCAACTCTCTCTTGGTCAGACTATCGATTTTCTCGTTATCAATATCTCTGGATACCAGTCGACTGTTCAGTGCCGGTACCAGGCTGGGCTGAATATAAGTATCTCCCTGCATAATACAGCTAATGGCACTCTTCAATTCTGCGGATTCCGCATCTTTCATGATATAACCATCCACTCCGATGTCCACTGCTTTCAGAAGATATTCCACTTCGTTATGTACTGTAAGTACCAAAACTTTTACAGAAATATTTTTCTTCTTAATCTCCTGAAGTACTTCAATTCCATTCATCACAGGCATATTAATATCGAGCAGTAAAATATCCGGATGAACTGTCAATAACTGCTCCATACATTCTACACCATTATTTGCTTCGGCAACCACAGAGATAGATCCGTCAAATTCCAGTAACTGACGAATTCCTTCTCTCATAAGAACATGATCATCTGCCAACATAACGCTTATACTCATATATATCCTCGCTTACTTATGCATACTTATGCTTTGTCCTGGCTGTCCTTTTTTTCAGTTGGATGTAAATCTAAGGGAATCTTAATATCTATCTTTGTACCCTGATGAATTGCAGAACTAATATGAATTGTACCATCCAACAGACCGACACCTTCATGAATCAGTGCCAGACCGAAATGGCTGTCTGCCTTATCTTCTGCTTCTTCCATGGTAAATCCCTTACCATTATCCTGTATTATAATTTCATATTGATCTTCAGATTTAATACAATGGAATAGAACTTTCGTAGCCCGTGAATGTTTTCTAATATTTAACAGACATTCCTGAACCACACGATATAAGGTGATACAGAAATAGTCATCTGTTTCACATGAAACATCATCAATCTCCACATCCATTGTATATTCTCTGTCAACATTCAACAGATCCAGTAATCTCTCAAAAGAAGCTTTTAATCCCAGATCATCAAATGTCATAGGACGCATATTGAAAATAGTACTTCTGATATCTTCGATGACGTTATGTAACCCTTTACTTACAGAATTTAATTCCATTTTCGCCCTGGCAGGATCCTTATCGATATATAAGGAAGCCAGCTCAATCTTATGGACAAAATGAGCAATATTCTGCAGAGAAGTATCATGGAGTTCGGAAACGATTCTTTTTCTCTCCGTCTCCAGCATCTCTATCATTTTCCTGCCGGTCTCAGTATCACAGGTCCACTCATCCGGTTTTATATTTCTATCAATATTCATATATCCCCTTATAGAACAAATGTTCTATTTTGAAGTATTCCATATATTTTATCTTATAGGAATTTTATTTTGGTGTAAAACGTTTTTTTCCAAAGTTAAAAATCTTAACACAAAATTTACATTCTACATTTCATAGTATGATGCCAGGGTCAAAAGGTCTAAAACCACATGAGCTTGCTCATAAGTGGTTGAAAGACCTTAGGACCCGCCCCGATATGAGCATAAAAGTGGGATGATAATCCCACGATATGCGAATATTGGGTAGGATTGTGGGAGTGCGGAGCACGGAACAATCCGTAGGCATCAAAGTCGGGGGCTTTTGACCCCGACATCATAGTATCATTCTATGATAAAGGTTCTTTGGACGGTAAACCTGCTTTTCTGGGATATATGGCAGGGGTGGATTTTTCTTTTGTGATGATAAAGAGATTCCTATAAATATCAGAATCGGGAAGTGTAAATTCCACCTGTCCATCCATTTTTCCACCAAGCATTTTCACAGCTGTCTGTGCAGCGTTCATCTCTTCCGTTATTTTTTCGGATTTGTAAGAGATAAACTTTCCGCCTACCTTTACAAAGGGAAGGCAATACTCTGATAATGTAGAAAGATTTGCCACTGCTCTGGACACACAGAGATCATATTTTTCTCTGCATTTTCCCGGTTTGGCATAATCCTCCGCACGACCGTGAATGGTCTCCACACCGGTCAGACCCAGTGCAGCAATTACTTCATTTAAAAAGTTGATTCTCTTATTCAGGGAATCCAACAGAGTAACCTGTAAATTTGGAAATGCAATCTTCAGTGCAAGTCCCGGGAATCCGGCACCGGTTCCCACATCGATCACCGTTTTCTTCTGTGTTACGTCATAAGCCTTGCAAAGAGAAATACTGTCCACAAAATGCTTTTTCATGACTTCATCGTATTCTGTAATTGCCGTAAGGTTCATGACCTCGTTCCACTCCACCAGCATTTCATAGTATTTAAGGAATTGCCGGATTTGTTCATCGCTTAAGGTCACACCCAGTGCCTTACAATCTTTTTCAAATTGTTCTGTATTATAGTCTGCCATGTATTCCTCCATGGTATTATTTCGTTGCTTTGTAATGTTCCAGATATACCAGCAATACTGAAATATCTGCCGGAGATACTCCGGAGATACGGGATGCCTGTCCCACGGAAATCGGACGGAATTCTTTCAGCTTCTGTCTGGCTTCCAGTCGAAGAGAAGGTACATCGTCATAATCCAGGTTTTCCGGAATCAGTTTTTTCTCCATCTTACGATATTGTTCTACCTGACGCTTCTGCCGGATAATATAACCTTCGTATTTGATCTCGATTTCCACCTGTTCGACAACAGCGGGAGGAAGAGGCTGTCTCTCTTTATCAATGGGAGCCAGTGCTTCATATCCCAGCTCCGGTCTGCAGATCAGTTCTGCCAAAGTAGCCGCAGTCTTCAGAGGAGAACTACCACTCTCTTCCAAGAAATGCTGAATTTCCTTATTTGCACCTACGGAAGTATTTTTCAATCTCTGAATTTCCCGGTCGATCAAAGTTTCTTTCTCAACCAGAGCATCATATTCCTGCTGTGAGATCAGACCAATCTCATAACCTTTCTTACGAAGACGCAGATCTGCATTATCCTGACGCAGCAGCAGACGATACTCCGCTCTGGAGGTCATCATACGATAAGGCTCTCTGTTATCCTTGGTCACCAGGTCATCAATCAGTACTCCGATATAGCTTTCGGAACGATCCAGGATCAAAGGTTCTCTGTGCAGAATGGACATTGCCGCATTGATACCGGCAATCAATCCCTGGGAAGCGGCTTCTTCATAGCCGCTGCTTCCGTTAAACTGTCCTCCGCTGAACAGACCGCTGATATTTTTGAACTCCAGAGAAGGATTCAGCTGTTTTGCATTGATACAATCATATTCGATAGCATAAGCATTTCTTACGATTTCACAGTGTTCCAGTCCGGGAACGGTACGATACATAGCTAACTGTACATCTTCCGGAAGAGAAGAGGACATGCCGCCGACGTACATTTCATTCGTGTGCAGACCCTCCGGTTCGATAAACACCTGATGTCTCTCTTTTTCTGCAAATTTTACAACTTTATCTTCAATCGAAGGACAATATCTGGGACCGGTACCTTCAATAATACCGGCATAAATAGGAGAACGATCCAGGTTATTACGGATGATCTCATGGGTATTCTCATTGGTATAAGTCAACCAGCAGGAAGCCTGTTCCTTCTGTACGGACTCCGGATCCGTAGAAAAGGAAAAAGGAACGATTCTCTCATCTCCAAACTGCTCTTCCATCTTGGAAAAATCAAGAGAACGCTTGTCCATTCTGGCGGGAGTTCCTGTCTTGAAACGACGCATCTCGACGCCCATAGCTTTCAGGGAATCCGTCAGATGATTGGCTGCCTGTAATCCATTGGGTCCGGTATAGGTAATGGATTCTCCGCACAGACATCTGGCACGCAGATAGGTTCCCGTACACAGTACTACTGCTTTACATTCATAGATAGCACCGGTAAAAGTCTTCACGCCGGTGATCTTCTTTTTATGATCCTCGGTTTCTTCCCAGAGAAGCTCACAGACCTCTGCCTGTTTGATCAGCAGATTGTCCTGATTCTCCAACACTTTACGCATGGCTCTGGAATATTCTGCCTTATCCGCCTGCGCACGCAGGGAATGTACCGCAGGTCCCTTGGATACATTCAGCATTTTCGACTGAATAAAGGTCTTATCAATATTTTTACCCATTTCTCCGCCGAGAGCATCCAGTTCTCTGACCAGGTGTCCCTTAGAAGAACCACCGACATTGGGATTACAGGGCATCAAAGCAATACTGTCTACACTTACAGTAAATATAACGGTCTGAAGTCCCAGCCTTGCACAGGCTAACGCCGCTTCACATCCGGCATGACCGGCACCTACTACACATACATCTACCTGTTTCTTTAGTTCCATAATATCCATTCCTTCTGGTTGTTACTTATTATTACTTACCCATACAAAATTTAGAGAAAATCTCATTGACCACATCTTCGTCTACTTCTTCTCCGATGATCTTACCGAGAGAAGCATACGCACTGGTCAGGTCAATGGAATAAAAATCTTCCGGCATACCGTCTTCGATACTTCTCTGTACCAACTCCAGGCTGTTCAGAGCATCCTGAAGGGCTTCTTTGTGACGCATATTCGTCACGACCAGCTCATTGTTATATTTTAATTCACCCTCGAAAAACATGTTACGAATGGTCTGTTCCAGTTCTTCCATCCCGGAATTATCCGCAGAAGGATCAATCGTAGAAGTACGAAGAATCTTAATATCTTCAGTGTTGCCGCTGTCCTTAATTCCCTCTAATTTTTCTTTTAAGATATCTTCGGTGATCTTATTCTCCAGGTCCGATTTATTCAGAAGAATAATTGCTTTCTTTCCTTTTAACAGAGATATGATCTCCTGATCATCCTCATCCAGATCTTCGGAAGCATCCACCACATATAAGATCAAATCCGCTTCCGCTGCATATTTTTTGGCACGTTCCACGCCGATTTTCTCCACAACATCCTGTGTATCATGGATTCCGGCGGTATCTATCATATTCAGACTAATTCCATGCAGATTGATGCTCTCATGCAGAGCATCTCTGGTAGTACCTGCAATTTCTGTAACAATAGCTCTGTCTTCTCCCAGCAGCATATTAAGCAGAGAAGATTTGCCGGCATTCGGTTTACCCACGATTACCGTGGAGATTCCTTCTTTCATCAGTCTGCCGTTATCCGCTGTCGCCAGAAGTTTTGCAATCTCCTGTCTATAAATTGCAACTTTCGAAGATAATTGCTCCGGATATCCATCCAGGCTGATATGTTCCGGATCATCCAGTGCCGATTCGATAAATGCAATCTGATATAAAATATCTTCTCTCAACTTATGAATTTTATCGGAAAGTCTTCCCTTTAACTGGCTTACCGAAGAAGACAATGCATATTCATTCTGCGAATGAATCACATCAATGACAGCTTCCGCCCGGGACAGATCGATTCTTCCGTTCAGAAAAGCTCTTTTGGTGAATTCTCCCGGTTCTGCCATTCTTGCACCGTTTTCCAGTACTGTCTGCAATACTTTCTGCACTACCAACACACCACCATGACAGTTAATCTCCACAGTATCCTCTGTGGTATAACTCTTCGGTGCTTTCATGACAGCTACCATAACTTCATCAATGACATTTTCTTCTCTGTCTACAATATAGCCATAATGAATGGTGTGACTCTGTACATTTGTAAGAATCCGCTTACCGGATGGAGTACGAAATATTCCATCTACTATATATATGGCGTTTTCACCGCTGATTCTTACAATTCCGATTCCGGAATCCGATAAAGCAGTTGCAATGGCAGCAATTGTCTCGTTTTTATAATTTTCCATAAAAACACTCATATCTTTCTATTTCTATAAGTTTTATCACTTTTTATAACTGTTCAGAATAGATATAATTATACTCCAAAAAAAGCCCGGTTGTAAATAAAAGCCGGTTTATAGAATGAATTTCTAATACCGGCTTCAACCTTTTATTACTTACTTTTTTTATCACTCTCTGTTATAACTATCTCTTCAGAGTAACTACAACTCTGCGGAAAGGCTCTTCCCCTTCACTGTGAGTAGTAACATATTTGTCATTCTGCAATGCGGAATGAATAATTCTTCTCTCATAAGGATTCATAGGCTCTAAAGATACGCTTCTCTTGGTTCTCTTTACCTTATAAGCGATGTTCTTAGCAAGATTTTCGAGAGTTTCTTTTCTGCGCTGACGATAGTTCTCAGTGTCAACCTTTACATGAATGTACTCTTCAGATTCTTTATTTACTACCAGGGATACCAGATACTGAAGGGAATCCAGTGTCTGTCCTCTCTTACCGATCAGAACACCCATCTCATTACCGCTTAATTCGATGTCCATGCTCTTCTCTTCTTCGTTGTACTTGATATCAATTACAACTTCCATATTCATTGCCTGGAATACATCACTTAAGAATACTCTGGCAACTTCTTCTACAGAACTCTTTTTAACAGATGCTTTGATGACAGCTGGCTTTGCTCCGATTCCAAGGAATCCGGAAGAGCCTTCTTCTACTACTTCGTAATCCAGCTTATCACTGGTAACCCCCAGCTTCTGACAAGCTTCTGTAATAGCATCACTGACTGTCTTTGCAGATATTTCAATCATGTCCATGTTATTTACCTCCTCAATATTATAAGGAAAATTTATTTACGACTGTTCTTCTCGTTATAGTCTCTGACCATATTAGCCTTCGCCATCATACTTCCGGGCTTAGCTTCTTTTACTTCGGAATAGCTGTCAGCAGATACTTCACTGTTATCTACCTTAGAAGAAATATTAGCTTTCTTCTGAATATTCTTGGTGCTCATGCTTGCATAAGCATTCAGCTTTTCCTGCTGTTCCTTCATCTTTTCCAGCTTCTTGGCACTCTTTGCTGAATTTTTCTTGATAATATCATCAAAATTCATCTTGTCGATGTGCTTATTGATCACTACCTGCTGGATACTTCTGACAACGCTGCCGGCTACCCAATACAATCCCATACCGGAAGGTAATGTGAAGCAGAACCATGCAGACATCAGAGGCATGATCATATTCATGGTCTTCATGGAAGAAGCCATTGCTGCCGCCTGGTCGTTACCATTGGTAGCGGAAGTGTCCTGCTGAGGCATCAGCTTTACATTGATCCACTGGGTCACTGCAGACAAAACGGGAATTGCCAGTGCTCCGATGACAAGCAGCCATGCACCGTTTGCCCATGCTTCCTTCATCAGATAAGAAGGAGAGTTACCGATGTTCAGTCCCAGGAAGTTATTGTACTCTTCCAGCTTGCTTACTGTGTTAGTAACATCTGCAGCAAGAGAAGGGAACTTCTCACTGATACTTGCGAAATCCGCAGTAGATGCTTTGTTCAGACAGTCGATGATAGTGTTCTGAACATACTCGCTGTGAGATCCTGCTACGAAGCTTCCATTGGTAAACTGCTTGCTATACATAGTAGAATTGGTAAAATTCTGAATCAGATCCGTAGCACCTACGGTATCAATAATGTTATCAACCAGGGGGAAGAAAGCTTCCTTAACTCTTCCTACATATGCGGGAATTGCATAGATAACACGATACAGAGCAAACAGGATAGGCATCTGAATTAATAGATAGAGACAACTGCCGGTAGGAGATACTCCGTACTTGGCATATACTGCCTGAATTTCCTGATTCTGTGCCAGAGTTGCTTCCTGATCCTTACGATTCTTGTATTTTGCCTGAATCGCCTGAATCTCGGGATTCATCTTCGCAGACAGCTTAGAGAACTTCTGCTGCTTGATGGTAAGAGGCATCATCAACAGGTTAACAACAATTGTAAAAAGGATGATTGCAAGACCGATATTTGGAATACCGATCATATTCAGAACTTCAAAGATTCCTTCCATTATCTTACCAAGTACCCATGCTACCTGACCGATAATGAATGTGGAATTCTGTGTCAATAGAATACCGTTCATTTATCCTCCTAATATGTGCCATTCTCTGAAATCTTACGGAACAGGATCATATCCACCCTTGGAAAAAGGATTACATCGAAGTATTCTCCATGCTGCCAGCAGTCCACCCTTCAGCGCACCATATTTTTCAATAGCTTCCAGACCGTATTGGGAACAACTGGGAACATAGGGACACTTTGTACCTTTATAAGGAGAGATATATTTCTGATAAAATCTGATTATGGCAATAAATATTTTTTTCATATACGAATCACATTTAATCCTGATAAAAATAAATTTTTATCAAATGATGAAGTTTTGCAAGATGCAACAGCGCACTCTCCGCTTCTTCATATCCTATAGAAGCTGCCGCCGGTCTTGCAATGATTACCATATCCAAACCACTATTGAATACACTTTCATGTAATCTGTAACTTTCTCTGACAAGTCGCGTAATCCGGTGTCTTACCACACTGTTACCGACTTTTTTACTTACACTGATTCCGATTCTGTTCTTATCAAGGCCATTTTCCTTCACATACATGATAAAATACTTGTTGGCATAGGACCTGCCATTCTTGTACACAAAACGGAACTGATGATTTTTCTTTAATGATTCCGAAAACTGCATGCACTCCTCCAACCGTGAAAGTTAAGAGAAAAAAAGGTCACATTGCTGTGACCTATGCGGATAATTTCTTTCTTCCTTTTGCACGTCTTGCTGCTAAAACTTTTCTTCCACCGGGAGTACTCATTCTGGCTCTGAAACCGTGAACCTTGGAATGGGAACGCTTTTTAGGCTGAAATGTCATCTTCATGGAAAGGCACCTCCTTCTCTAAACCTTCTTATATAAAAAGGTAAACATATTTTTCAACAATTGGACACATAAAAAATGCGCCGTCCTTTCGGAAAATAGCATATTGATTGTAATGTAAAAGCCCGTCAATGTCAAGCAAAAATCAATAAAAATGCTGAAAAATTATGAACCATTTATGATAATGTCCTAATATACCACAAGGGAAAATGTCCCGATGT
>CAVJMX010000066.1:5227-16121 GCA_963650795.1 Bacteroidales bacterium H4 | reverse complement strand
GGTACCGCCACAGCCCGGGCAGTAGATTCCGAACAGCCTATAGACTATGCAGGTGTACCCTGTATTCTCTAACATCGGTACAATCCATCGAAGATATATCAGACTTCCCATAAGTCCAAGCACCAGAAATATCCATCCCACAACATAGAGATGATCTTCCGGTTCGCCCATTTTAGTATGCACTGAATGCACCGCTGTTGATCAGTGCAGCTGAAAATACTACTGCAAGAATTGTGATCAGAATCCCCAGTACGATACCTATGATAGAACAGATCAGTCCTGCCTTCGCGATTCCGGTCTTCTCCTGTTTGTTGGCAAATACTGCACAGATGATTCCACCGATTCCGAACAGAGCACCTATCCAACCGGTGCAGCATCCGAAAACGATGGAGAGGATACCCAGTACCAGGCTGACAATTGCAAGTACGTTCGTGTCCTTTTTCTCTTCCTGATGTGCTGCAGTTGCCTGCGGCTGTACATTTGCAGTATAATCCTGATAATTGTTCACAGGCTGTTCTACTGCCGGGGTCTCCGTCGCAGGAGTTACTTCTGCTTCAGAAACTGTTTCTGCAGCCGTAGTATCTACGGTAACATTGCTTTCGTTTTCAAAATTCTGTCCGTCCATTTTTTCCTCTTTCCGTCTTCATAAGACTTAATATTTTAATCCGCTAACGGATTGCCCTTGCCGTCGGTGTCAATCTTGCCGGTCAGGAGCATGATACCTTCCACCAGTCCCCAGATACCTACACCTATTACCAGGAATATGCCGACAACCACGCAGCTTAAAAGGATTCCCACAATCGTAAGTACCAGCTGGGTAACTGCTTTGCTGGTATAACCCAGATAGAAATTATGTACACCAAAGGATCCCAGGAAAATACCTAACAATCCGGCTGCTATTCTTGATTTTGCATCCGGAGCAGGTGCTTTCTTATTGGCAACACCGCAATTTAAACATACCGTTGCATCCGGTGCTAAAGGCTTACCGCAGTTATGGCAGTAATTATTGCCCTGTCCTTTTGCCACTCCGCACTTTACGCACATTACAGCTTCGTCTGTCATATAAGGCTCGCCGCAATTTTTACAAAAGTACATTTGCTCTTCCTCCCTCTCTCAGTTTCCTGACTTTTTTCTCAGTCATTACTGTACATTATACAAGATGTTTGTATATTTTACCAGTCTTATTTTCACATTATAAGATATTATAACGTGCAATTTTTATAAAAATCAGGTAAAATCTATCCGATAAATCTTATTTATGGGAATCGTCGTATCGTTCACGTGAAGTTCTCCGGCATTTTCCTCTATTTTCTGAACAAATCCCTCCAGGGTAACATAACTGCCGCCCTCCTTTTTGGGATCCGGCACAAAATAAGTGATCTGCACCGGAGGCTTTTGTGCCATATGTTCCTGAATATAATAGAGTTGTCTGTCGATCTCCTGTTTTCTGTCCTCATCCAGTTCGATAAAACGTTCCGTCAGTCTCGCCGTTTCCTTCAGTGCCGCGTCATATCCCGTAAGTGCTGCAAAAGGGGAAAACTGTGCGGCACGGTCCTGCAGAGACATTCTGGGGTGTGTCCGGGATACCGGATGCGGCAGATGGAGGATATCTTTATATTTTTCATTCATCCTGTTATGCCCTGTGTCCGCCGATCTGGCGGTTCCTGTCTATGGTGGTGGCGCCCTCCTGTAAGTCGGCGGCTTTTAAGATCGCGTTTTTCCCATATTTGGATTTCACGCTAAGCATCGCCTCCTGCAAATGCTTTTCTTTTTCCAGGCGTTTCTTTTCCTGTTGTTTCGTATCTAAAAGCCCGCCGGAGAACAGATCCAGCTGTTCGTAGACCGGTTCGTTCTTTACACTGTCGGCGTCTTTTAAATGATTTGCCACAAGTGTGATTCTTCGGGTAAGCAGCGTCGGATCCACGATCCGGTCATACAGCTCCATGGTCGTGTCCGTAATTTTGCTTACCGATGCAGTCAGCCCGTCAAGATTCCCGGTACCGTGCGCATGCTTCGGCACACTTCTGCCGTAACGGTCTACTGTGATCTCCCCATGATAGTTGTCTGCGATCGCCGGGATCTTCAGATTATCGATATCATACCCAACGGTCAGTACGATCTGATCCGTCACCAGTTTTTTCTCCACCAGGTCCATCGCCAGTTGTTCCGCCATCTCCCGGACCACAATCTTCGTCTGAGTAAAATCCGTGGCACAATGCAATACCTGCCCGGAGCTGATACAATTGGTCTCCGGGCGGTAGGATTTGATCAGATCCATGGTCACCGGCTCATATCCCCAGGCATGATCGATCAGCAGCTCCGCATTGATTCCGAACATCCGATACAGCAAATCTTCGTTGTAATAATCTCCCGGTCCGCCGACGGAGCAGAGCGCCACATCTCCCATGGTGAACATCCCCGCAGCTTCCAGTTTTTTACGGTATCCTGCGCCCACTCTCCAGAAATCCGTCAATGGCTTATGATCCCACAACAGTTCCCGGTAACTGATCTCATCCAGCTTTGCAATCCGGACTCCGTTGGCATCCGGTTCCATGTGTTTTGCCACAATATCCATCGCCACCTTGCACAGATACAGGTTCGTTCCAATCCCCGCTGTGGCAGTCAGCCCCTTTTTCTCCAGGATCTCTTTTGCAATCGTGGATGCCAGCTCTTCCGCTGTCATTTTATAAGTGTTCAGGTACTGTGTCACATCCAGGAAAACCTCATCGATGGAATAGACGTGAATGTCCTCCGGGGCAATATATTTCAGATAAATATTATAGATCTGCGTACTGTATTCCAGGTATCTTGCCATACGGGGTGTTGCTGTGACAAAGTCGACCTCCAGTTCCGGGTGTTCCTGCAATTCCTCCGCAAAAGAGGATCTGCCGGTAAATTTTCCTCCGGGGGCTCTTACTTTCCGGAGAGCATTGACTTCTCGTACTTTGGAGATCACCTCGAACAGTCTCGCTCTGCCGGGTATCCCGTAGGCTTTCAAAGAAGGAGACACCGCCAGACAGATGGTTTTCTGGGTTCTTGAGGCATCCGCCACCACCAGATTCGTATTCAGTGGATCCAAACCTCTGTCCACGCACTCCACAGAGGCATAGAAGGACTTCAGATCCATAGCAATATAAGTATGTGATGCTGTTTCCATTCATGCCTCCTTTTTCAACTATTTTCTATTAATGATTATAACAGAATACACGTTCGATTACAAAGTAATTTTCTGGAAAAAAAGACTCCCGACTGAAATAATCAATCGGGAGTCTCAGATTCTTTAATTCATAAGTGTAATTTAGAACTTGCCAGCCTTTGCAGCTTCCTCAACAGATACAGCAACAGCTACGGTAGCACCTACCATAGGGTTGTTACCCATACCGATCAGACCCATCATCTCAACGTGTGCAGGTACGGAGGAAGAACCAGCGAACTGCGCGTCAGAGTGCATACGACCCAGAGTATCGGTGAAACCGTAAGAAGCGGGACCTGCAGCCATGTTATCGGGATGCAGAGTACGTCCGGTACCGCCGCCGGAAGCAACGGAGAAGTACTTCTTGCCTGCTTCCAGTCTCTCCTTCTTGTAAGTACCGGCTACGGGATGCTGGAAACGAGTAGGGTTGGTAGAGTTACCGGTGATGGATACGTCTACGTTCTCCTTCCACATGATAGCTACACCTTCGGGAACGCTGTTAGCGCCGTAGCAGTTAACCTTAGCACGAAGTCCCTCGGAGTAAGCGATTCTCTCTACCTCGGTAACGGTGTTAGTGTAAGGATCATAAGAGGTCTCAACAAAGGTAAATCCGTTGATACGGGAAATGATCTTTGCAGCGTCCTTACCAAGACCGTTCAGGATAACACGTAAAGGCTTCTGACGAACTTTGTTAGCCTTCTCTGCGATACCGATAGCACCCTCTGCTGCTGCGAAGGACTCATGTCCAGCCAGGAAACAGAAGCAGTCGGTATCCTCTTCCAGTAACATCTTGCCCAGGTTACCATGACCAAGACCTACCTTACGGGTATCAGCAACGGAACCGGGGATACAGAATGCCTGTAAGCCTTCGCCGATAGCTGCAGCTGCTTCAGATGCCTTTCTGCAGCCTTTCTTGATTGCGATTGCAGCGCCTACAGTGTAAGCCCAGCAAGCATTTTCAAAACAGATGGGCTGGATCTTCTTTACCTGATCGTAAACATCCAGGCCAGCATCTTTTGTGATCTTCTCTGCTTCTTCGATAGAGGAGATACCATAGCTGTTCAGTACAGCGTTGATCTTATCAATACGTCTTTCATATGATTCAAATAAAGCCATTTTTTCTGTCCTCCTGTATCTTATTGTTTTCTGGGATCGATGATCTTAACTGCATCGTCTACACGGCCATACTGTCCCTTAGACTTCTCCCATGCAGTGTTGGCATCGTCACCCTTCTTGATGAAGTCGGTCATCTTGCCAAGGTTAACGAACTGGTAACCGATGATCTGATCATCCTTGTCCAGAGCGATACCGGTTACATAACCTTCTGCCATCTCCAGATAACGGGGACCCTTCTTCAGAGTACCGTACATAGTACCAACCTGGCTTCTTAAGCCCTTACCGAGGTCTTCCAGACCTGCACCGATGGGCAGACCTTCCTCAGAGAATGCACTCTGGGTACGACCGTATACGATCTGTAAGAACAGCTCTCTCATAGCGGTATTGATTGCATCACATACAAGGTCAGTATTTAAAGCTTCCATAACGGTCAGACCGGGCAGGATCTCAGCAGCCATAGCTGCAGAGTGAGTCATACCGGAACATCCAACAGTCTCAACCAGAGCTTCCTGGATGATACCTTCCTTAACGTTCAGGGTCAGCTTACATGCACCCTGCTGAGGTGCACACCAGCCCACACCGTGAGTCAGACCGGAAATATCCTTAACTTCTTTTGCCTGCACCCATTTTGCCTCTTCGGGAATGGGAGCACAACCATGATGTACGCCCTGTGCAACGGGACACATTTCTTCAACTTCTTTTGAATAAATCATGTGAAATCTCCTTTCAATATGTACTTATAATACTATTGATAAAATAATATCATAATGGTCGTGTTCATTCTCTCATATTTCCCTGAAAAAATCTAGTGGGTTTTGACAATTTTTTTCAATAGTTTTGATTATAAAAAACACCATATTCTTATGCCAAAGCACAGGAACATGGTGTTATATGACTGTTGAAAATCAATTATCAATTAATTACCAGCTCTTGATAAAAGTATCAATATAGTTATCGAGACATTTCTTGATGACTTCGATGGCTTCTTCTCTGTTGCCCTTCTCATTGACTGCGGTAGTCTTATTCTCCAGCGCCTTGTATACGGTGAAGAAATGCTCCATCTCATCTACCACATGGCTGGGCAGTTCGGAAATATCATGGAAACAGTTATAGTTGGGATCATTGAAAGGAACCGCAATGATCTTCTCGTCATTTTTACCGTTGTCCAGCATGGAGATCACACCGATGGGATATGCTCTTACCAGCGTCATGGGCTGTACGGGCTCGGAGCACAGTAACAGTACGTCTAACGGGTCGCCGTCATCGCCGTAGGTTCTGGGAATGAATCCGTAGTTTGCGGGATAATGGGTGGAGGTATGCAGGATACGATCCAGGATCAGAAGGCCGGTCTCCTTGTCCAGTTCATACTTGTTCTTGCTGCCCTTGGAGATCTCGATGACACAGACAAAATCTGTGGGAGTGACTCTCTTGGTGCTCATGGTGTGCCAGATGCTTCCGTTTACTTCTTTCATAATCTTCTCTCTCCTCTTACTCTATCGTTATTTCCGGTCAGTCTGTATTTATCCGCGGATCTGACCGTTTCCGTGGATCTTATATTTATAGGAGGTCAGCTCTTTTAGTCCTATAGGACCTCTTGCATGCAGTTTCTGGGTACTGATGCCGATCTCCGCGCCGAAGCCGAATTCAAATCCATCCGTAAAACGGGTGGAAGCGTTAACATAAACGCAGGCTGCATCGATTTCATTTAAGAATTTCTCTGCGGTTTCCGCATTTTCCGTCACGATGCATTCGGAATGTTTAGTGTTATAGCGGTTGATATGGGCAATTGCCTCATCCACACTGTCGACAGTCTTAATGGACAGGATATAATCCAGATACTCTGTGCCATAGTCTTCTTCCGTGGCGGGAATACAATCCGGCAGGATCTCACGGGTACTTTCGTCTCCGCGAAGCTCCACATTTTTGGTTTTTAATTCCTCCGCCATTTTCGGAAGGAACTTATCCCGGATCTCGCGGTGTACCACCAGGGACTCACAGGCATTGCAGACACCGATGCGCTGGGTCTTGGCATTCATCAGGATCTTTACCGCCATATCCACATCCGCGTCCTTGTCCACATAGACGTGGCAGTTGCCGGTGCCGGTCTCGATGACGGGAATCGTGCTGTTCTCCACCACGCTGCGGATCAGTCCCGCGCCGCCTCTGGGGATCAACACATCCACATATTCCTTCATCTTCATAAACTGTGCGGTGACCGCACGGTCCGTATCCTCAATTAACTGTACGGCAGTCCCGGGCATTCCGCAGGCTTCCAGGGCATCCTGCAATACCTTCACGATAGCGATATTGGAATGGATGGCATCACTGCCTCCCTTTAAGATCACGGCATTTCCCGTTTTAAAGCACAATCCGAAAGCATCCGCCGTCACATTGGGGCGCGCCTCATAGATGATGCCGATAACGCCTAAGGGAACTCTTACTTTATCGATCTTCAATCCGTTGGGACGTTCGAAATGCTCCATGGTCTCACCGATACAGTCGGGAAGTTCTGCAATCTGTCTCAATCCTTCCGCAATCTGTGCGATCCGGTCTTCGGTAAGTTTCAGTCTGTCCAAAAGCCCCGGATTCATACCGCCTTTTTCCCCGTTCTCCAGATCCAGTGCATTGGCGGACAGGATCTCCTGTAGTCTGTCACATAAGTACTTTGCCGCTGTCTGCAGCGCCGTGTTTTTTTGTTCTGTTGTAAGCTTCTGCAATCTATATTTGGCATTGCAGGCATTTTTCCCCAGTTCTGTAAGTTCAGCCATGGTCTTCCCCGCCTTTCTGCTTCTAAACCACTACACTAAAATCACCTGATAAGGTTTCTTATCGTTCTCCTCCACCGGCACTTCTTCTACCTGCTGGCAGCGAAATCCGATGCCGATACTGCGAAGTCTCAGCGCTTCCTTGTCCGCCAGATACCGGTCGTAAAATCCGCCGCCGTATCCGATACGGTTACCCAACGGGTCAAATACGCTTCCCGGCATAAGTAACAGACTCTTTGCCGCATTTTCCGGAGTAAACAGATAGCTTTCCGTATCTCCTGCCGGTTCCCGGATTCCCTTATAGCCCTCCGTGAGTTCCTCCAGGGAGTGGATCCGGTAAAACTGCATTTCCCGTCCTTCCACTTTGGGAACATAGACGGCTTTTCCATCCTGCAGGGCACTCTCTAAAATCTCCGTGGTACAGATCTCGCTTCCGTAGTTTACAAAGCCGAGGATTTGTTCGGAGAGATAATACCACTGGTGTCCCAGGATTCGTTCGGTAATGAGAAACTTTCCTCTCTCCCGCTCGTCTTCCGTCAACGCATCCCTGCGGGCTAATATTTCCTTACGAAGTAATTTTTTCTGTTCTCTGATCATTTTTTATTTTTGTTCTTTTTATAAGACGGTTTTAACTTTTCAATGGTGCCGTCCGGTCTCTCGATCTCAATGCTGTCCAGCTGTGCTTTCATGTTGCGCTTGATGCTGTCCACGTATTCCTGCCGCAGAATGGACTGTTCCAACTTTTCTTCATCGGTCAGCCCCTCGCTTTGGGATTTATGATAAAGCTCGTTGATACGCTTTATTCTTTCATCCATATTCATAGTGTGTTCCTCTTTTCACGTGACTTTTCGTTATTTATTTTTATGCAGATTCTGTACAAATTCCGGCAGATCGAAGCTTTCGTCCTTGTGCGCCACGAATAAGGTACCTTCATTTTCTCCGTCTAACAGCCGGTGCAGCACGCCGATGTCCTTACTGTTGGCAATGATCATGTCCACATCGGAACTGGTGGCGATCTTCGCGGCAATCATCTTGGTATTCATGCCGCCAGTACCCACATTGCTGCCGGTGGTTGCCTTGCCCATATTCATAAATTCCTCCGTAAGCTCATCCACCTGCTCGATGAATTTTGCATCGGGATTCTGTCTGGGATCATCGGTGTAGAGACCGTCGATATCCGACAGAAGGATCAACAGATCCGCATCGATCAGTGCCGCCACGATGGCAGACAGCGTATCGTTGTCACCGATCTCGATCTCATAGGTCGCTACGGTATCATTTTCATTGACGACGGGAATCGCGCCCAATTTCAACAGCTGGGTAAACGTGTTATGGGCATTGTAACGGTTCAGGTTGTCCACGATAGTGTTTTTCGTCATCAGGATCTGTGCTGCCACATGATTGTATTCCGCAAACAGCTTCTGATAAGCCATCATCAGTCTCGCCTGACCGATGGCGGAACATGCCTGTTTCACTGCCATGGCTTCCGCCTGGGTCTGTCCTTCGATGGTTTTTAAATTGACTGCTTTTTTACCGACTGCGATGGCACCGGAAGTCACCAGTACGACTTTCTTCCCCTGGTTGCTGATATCGCAGAGTTCTCTGACTAGCTTCTCCAGACGGATATAATCCAGATCCCCCGTCTCGGCATGCTGCAGAGAAGAAGAACCGATCTTAACGACGATTCTTTTCTTATCCTTAATCTGTTCCCTTATGTTATTCACTTGACTGCCTTTCTGCATACAAACTATTTGAATATCTGCATAATATACTATTTTTCTCCGTACGTCAACGCTGTAACGGAGCAAACTGTAAAGCAATCTGTTCTGCCACGCGGATACCGTCCATTGCCGCGGAGGTGATTCCGCCGGCATATCCGGCTCCTTCTCCGCAGGGGTAACAGCCACGGATCTGTGACTGCAGATTTTCATCGCGTTCGATCCGCACCGGGGAAGAGGTCCGGCTCTCCACTCCCGTAAGTATCGCTCCCGGAGCGGCAAAACCGTGGATCTGTCGGTCAAAAGATTCCATCCCTTCCACGAATGCCAGGTTGCACTCCCCCGGAAGGATTCCGGTAAGATCCGCCCATGCAAAGTTCCCCTTACACTGTGGTGCAAAATCCTCCCACAGACCATCTTCCGGTTCGTTCGGTATCGTGCAATGCTCTCCGGTGACCTTTTCTCTAAAATCTCCGTACCGCTGTACCGGCAGTTTGCCGTCGCACAGTTCATAAGCTCTCTGTTCCAGTCCCCGCTGGAATTCGATCCCCGCAAGTGGATGATTGGAACCATAATCTGCCGGAGTGACCGCCACGATGATGGCGCTGTTGGCGTTTTTCCCGTCACGTGCGCTGTAGCTCATGCCGTTGACTGCCAGGCGTCCGGGCTCCGAGGAGGCATTGACCACATAGCCGCCGGGACACATACAGAAGGAATAGACGCCTCTGCCCGTACTTGTCTTCGCCGTCACCTTATAAGCTGCCGCCCCCAGCCCCTTTACCGTCTCCGCACCGTACTGGCTCCGGTTGATCAGCTTCTGGGGATGTTCTACACGGAATCCTACCGCAAAAGGCTTCGCCGTCATAGGGAACTTTTTGTCATATAACATGGAAAAAGTATCTCTGGCACTATGCCCCGGAGCCAGTACCACCTGCTCGCAGGGAATCTCTTCCGTGCCGTTTACCACCACTCCTCTCACCTGCCCGTTCTCTGTCAGAATCTCCGTCACCTGGCTGTGAAACCGTACGTCTCCGCCCAGACGCAGGATCTCCTCCCGCATGCTTTTCACCACTCTGCTTAAGACATCTGTACCGATATGGGGTTTTGCCTGATAAACAATCGCAGGATCTGCACCGTGACTCACAAAAGTTTTCAATACTTCCGTATTTCTGCCATACTTGTCCTTTACCAGAGTATTTAACTTTCCGTCCGAAAAGGTTCCGGCGCCGCCTTCCCCGAACTGTACGTTGGAATCCGGTTTTAATTTTCCCGTCTGCCAGAAGACTTCCACGTCCGCCTGTCTGGTATCCACATCCGCACCTCGTTCCAAGATCACCGGTGCATAACCGTGCTGTGCCAGGTAATAAGCACAGAACAATCCCGCCGGTCCCATGCCGATAATCACCGTGGGATGTTTTTGCTTCTGCGTGCCGCCTTGGGGGAAATGATACTCTGCTTTTTCTACGAGCTGCACATTCGCTGTTCCCAGTCTGCGAACAGCTTCTTTATATACTTTTTCTTCTTTTTTCACCGTGACATTCACACTGTAGCTGTAGAATAGTTCCGGCTTCTTCCTGGCATCCAGGGACTGTCTTACAATCTCCAGCGCAAGGATCTCTGTCTCCGGGATCCGTAAGCTTTGTGCTGTCTTATGTAAAAGTTGCGCTTCCGTATGATCCACCGGAAGCTTCAGCTGATTCAGTCTGATCATAAATGGCTCCTTTTATTTCTGTGCTGCATGATACCCCGCAAGATACCCGCTGCTCCATGCCCACTGTAGATTGTAGCCGCCGCATCTGCCGTCCACATCTAAGATCTCCCCTGCAAAATAGACACCGGGACAAAGCTTTGATTCCATGGTAGGCTCCACTTCCCGCAAATCCACGCCTCCGGCGGACACCTGTGCATTTTCGTAAGGGTTACTTTCCGTAATATGGAGTCTTAAATTCCTGCAAAGCCCGTAATAGTCACGGATCTTTTCCTTAGGAATCTCCTGCATGGGTGTGGCAAGCCGGATTCCTGCCTGTTTCAAAAGAGCGGAAGTCAGTTTTTTATGTAACATACCGGTGAAAAATCCCTCCGCTGTCCGCTCTCCCTGGAGG
>CAVJMX010000066.1:0-5217 GCA_963650795.1 Bacteroidales bacterium H4 | reverse complement strand
GAGCCTGCGGCTCTCCTGCAATTTCCGATATTCTTCCTCGGACAGATCCGGCAAAAAGTCGATCTGTGCCGTCACTTCTTTTTTTTCACGAAGCAGGTAGTTCACTGTACGGCTTAACTGGAATACCGGAATCCCGGAGATACCGTAATCCGTTAACTGCAATTCGCCCCGTTCACGACAGACTTCCCTGCCGCCGCACAGAATCCGGATCTCACTGTCCGCCCGTACCCCGGCAATACCTTTTAGCAGGTCGGTCTCCTGACAGTGCAGCTGTACCAGTGCCGGAACTGTAGGAATACAGGTATGCCCCAGTTTCTTCGCAATCTTAAAACCACTTCCGTCCGAACCGGTGACCGGAGCTGCCTTTCCGCCACAGGTCAGGATCACGGCATCGAACTGCCACTCCTTTTCCCCGTCAGTCACACACAGATTCCCAGAAGCCAGCCGCTCCACTTTCGTGATCTTGCATTCAAATAATACCTTCACACCGAGTGCCTGTAACTCATAGCGCAGCACATCCAGTACCGCAGCCGCCTGCTCACAGACCGGATAGAGATACCCGTTCTTCTCCTTCACCATAAGACCGATGCTTTTGAAAAAGTGTATCGTGTCTTCCGTATTGAAGCGTTCCAGTACCTTCCCGATTCCTTCCGGATCCCCGCCATGATAGCATTCCACGGAAAGTGCCCGGTTGCCCAGATTGCATTTTCCGTTTCCCGTCTGCAATATTTTCCTGCCCACACGGTCATTACGCTCTAAAATCGTTACCTGCGCGCCCTCTCTCGCCGCAGTGATTGCCGCCATCATACCGGCTGCTCCGCCGCCGATCACACCTATCTGTTTCTTCATCTTACTTCACCTTTATTATGAGGAATATGTCTCTAAAAAATCATACAATGTCTCTTCATCCGGAACGAACAGCATGTCCATGATCTGCAGCTGTAACGGCTCCGGCAGATCTTCCAGCATAATTCCCGTATTGATATATACCGTAGTCCGGTCCTCTAAATACACCACCACTTCATGATCTGTCACCGCCAGATAAAAGCTCTCACTGGGCTGCACGTAACGGTAATCCATGCGGATCACCACCCGTTCCCTGGAAAAAGATAGTACCTCCAGTCCCACAAATCCCCGCTCGATCTCCGAAAGCGGCGGATGCTCAGCATACAGATCCATAGTCTGTAAAAAATTCTCCCGGTCCATACCGATGTATTTGTGCGGAATCTTCCAGGTCGTCTCTACGGTGGTGCCCCGGAGAATATCGGTCTCTTCCAGCACATATTCCGTATCCGCACACAGCGTCTCCCCGGAAGTGGCTACTGCTACGCTCTCCGCAGCACCATCTCCTGTTTCCGCTGTCACCGTTTCTTCCGAAGAATACGGCGGTTTTGCGGTCTCATTCATGTCATACATAAGTCCGGGATAGAAAAAATACACTCCCCAGACTCCCAGATAGATTCCAAGTCCCAGAAACAGGACCGGAATCACAAAAAAGTAACTGATACGTTTTACAAATTTCATACTGCCTCACATCCGTGGTGTCAATGTTCACTCTTTGTATCAGTATCAGTTATTTTTGGAAAAATATACATTCCTGAATTTCTTCCAGGGAAGCATCAGAACAGCCGGAACAGCTTCCCAAGCTTCCGCATCAGTCTGCCGCCGGATATATAGGAAAAATCAGATCCCCTGAAGCACCGCAGCAGAATAAGTAAAAACCAGTACAGCAAAAGCGTAATCACCAGTTCCAAAAGTACGGTCACTACCGCTCCCAAATGCGGAAACATAATCTTCTCCAGACCAAAGGCTAACAGTCCGCATGCCAGGCAGCATCCCGCGGGAATCGCAAGACTCCGCAAGAGATCCGGCCAGGTCTGCATCTGCAGACAGCTGAAAACACATAAGAAGACGGCGCCGCATGCCAGACCTATAACAATCCCCAGTACAATACTTAATGTCGAACCATTTTCTCCGTTTAAAAGTACCGTTGCCGAAATGACAAACACAATATCCATAATACCGTATCCCGCCAGTACCAAATACCCCTTCCCTTTCATCTTCAATATTTCTGAACAATACATGATCAGAAGCATCCACAGAATGAACGAAGAGCCTCCGGTGAACATCTCTGCAAGCTGCGCTGCGGCTGCCTGATCCACCGCCTGGGAAAGCGGCAATGCCAACACCGCGATCAGCGTGGTGAAAAACATTCCATGAAGCAGAACTCCCTGGATTCCCGCCTGAAAAGCTGTTTTAGCATACCGCTCTTCTTTTTTACGCAGGTGACCGCCGGTCTTAGAAATCCCGGGCAGAATCCCCGCACACAGAATCTGTATAGGCAGAAGGATCGTCACCAGATACCTTCCGATAAACACACCGTACTGCCCTGCCGATGCGTAAATATCCAGGGAATGTTTCTGGAAGAAAATCAGTCCCAGCCACAGCGGCAGCAGGAATAAAAGCTGTCTTAAGATATCTCCGCCGAGCCCGGGGAACAGAGAGCGGAGCTGACCAGCAAAGCTGTCGGTCCCTTTCATTCCATTCTCGTTCTCTCTTCTTTCGGACATACTGCCCCGGTAGATTACGAATAAGAAAAGCAGCACCAGCAGTTCCGAAATCAAAACTCCGAGTGCCACTCCCATAGCACCGTACATTGCAGTAAAATCATCTTTTTTCAGGAGAAGACTTACCTTTTCTCCATACCTGTCGAAGATTCCAAGGAACAAAAGCCCCAGTCCCAGATAGAACACCTGCCTGAGTACCGCGGATACTGCGGAGGGCAGTTCCGATCCTTCTCCCTGGAAATATCCCATAAACACAGACTGGATGCATCGAAGGAACAGTGTCGGACACAGGATCCACAGTATCATACTGCCGTAAGGGATACGGAATGCTTTCTCCAACACTGCGTACCCCACCGTAGCACACAACAGTGTTGCAAGCAGTCCGGATGCCACCTGGAACAGCATCATGTTTCTGCGCATTTTCGATACATTTTTATATTGCCCCTTCGCACTTCTTCCGCGAAGCAGTCTTCCCATCCGGTCCGGAATGTTTTTCCCCGTAAGGATCCAGAAAAATGCGAATACCAGACAAGCCGCTAAAAGATATGCCAGTCCGTTATCTCCAAGTTTCCTTCCGAATATCCAGATATTGACCCCTGCCAGAGCATACGAAAGAAATTGTATCTGTCTTCTTTTTACCTCTACCTGATTCATTTCGGTTACCTATACGTGTATTACACGCCCTTTTTAATCTCTTGTAATTCCAAGGGATGCGAGAACCTGCTCCTGCTTTGCCTCCATTACTTTTGCCTCGTCCTCTTCCATATGGTCATATCCGCACAGATGCAGCATGCTGTGGGCTACCAGGAACGCGAATTCTCTTTTTCTGCTGTGACCGTAGCTCTCCGCCTGCTCCTTTACCCGATCCACAGAGATAATAATGTCTCCCAGGATCAGTTCCCCGGTATCCGGATCAAAATAATCGGCTTCTCTGTCTTCGGAGATCTCGAAATCTCCGGGTCTGTCAAAATCCAGATTCGGGAATGACAAAACATCCGTCTCTCTGTCGATGTTGCGATACTCCTTATTATAAGCATGAATGCCGTCATTATCGGTCAACAGAACATTTAACTGTACTTCATAAGGGCAGCCTTCCATGTCCAGTACGGCATTTGCCACTTTCTCTACCGTCTCTTCTATGGGGAATGCTTCTGTTCCTTCGGAAAAATTCTCCTCTGTCTCATTTTCAACGTAAAAAGTCATAATACAGTTTCTCCTCCTTAAATATCTTCTGCATCCGGTTCCAGTCGCTTAACGTCATATTGCATTCGCTTACGGTTCCCTTCTGTTCGATCCGCTCAAATATCCGGTCAATGACCTGGTCATACTCCGGTTTCTTTTCCGGCTCTTTCTGAAGCAGTAGCAGAACCGCACTGACAATGGCATCGGAACAGCACAATACCACGGTCTCTTTCTGATGATATTTTTTCTGCGTCCGGTATTCTTCCAGGATGGTCTGTACCTTTTCCGGGAACACACCGCCTTCCTTTGCCGCCATTTCCCAGCCCTTTTTATGATACAGTCCCGCACATTTCAGTGCATCCCTGTCCATGTCAAGCTTCGCGGCAATGCGTTCGCAGAAATACGCCGTATGTATGCAGAGAAAATACTCTGCCCGATCCGTCTTCCGATATTCCGAAAGTGTCGCATTCTCGGTATCATTCAGTTCCAGATACCGCACCCTATCTTTGTAGACCACAGTAGTCGAGAAGATCTTGAGAATGCCCAACAGCAGAATTCCCGACACGATCAGATTCGCCGCCGGTACCAGAAATTGTTCCAGAGAAAGGTGCTCATTGGTAAGTAACACAATGTTTGCCGTCTCGCATAAGAGGAGACACAACAGGGATAAAAATAAAGGCACCGCTATGGAAAATTCCTCTTCCAGATGCTGGAACAGACAGGCTGCAAAAATGCCGCTGATAAAATACAAAAAGAAAATACCCGCTGACTGCCCTTCAAATGCTGCGATCATTAAGAATACCGCAGAGAATAAAATTCCCACAGGCAGATTGCTGAACAAGGACAGTACTACGAACACTGCCAAAAACGGCCAGCCGCCCGCCGGCAGAAATGCACACGCCAGGGCAAACAACAGACAGCACCAGACCACGATCCAGAAGCGCATGGGATGTTCCCCGTTGTCATAATCCAGCCGGGAAGCCAGGATCTCCCTGCGCAGGAAAAAACCAGCCACAGCAAATCCCATTGCTGTCATCACCGCATCCCGCAGCGCATTCTCCACCGATAATTGTCTCACCGTGATTTCCAGTACATAGACGAAAGCACTCCCTGCGAGTACCGTCAGGATCTCCGGCAGCAGAAATACCAAAAGATCATTTTTGTTTCCTTTTTTCATACTTATCTGTTTCCCTTATCCGTATGTCTTAACTTAGGGCTTCTTTTGCTCTTTGCTTCATAATCGTCATATGCCTTTACGATCTTCTGTACCAGCGGATGTCTTACCACGTCCTTATTCGTCAGATTGCAGAAAGCAATGTCGTCAATATTTTTCAGGACTCTTGTGGCTACATCCAGACCGGATTTTGCCCCTACAGGAAGGTCCTTTTGGGTGGAATCGCCGGTCACAATGACTTTGGAGCCGAAGCCGATACGGGTCAGGAACATCTTCATCTGCGCCGGTGTGGTA
>CAVJMX010000065.1:0-16571 GCA_963650795.1 Bacteroidales bacterium H4 | reverse complement strand
TAAAATAAGGAGGTTTCAATACAATGGAACAGTATAAGGCAGAGTTTATAGAATTCATGGTAGATTGTAAGGCATTGAAGTTCGGAGAGTTTACGTTAAAGAGCGGCAGAAAGTCTCCTTTTTTCATGAACGCAGGTGCGTATGTCACCGGCTCGCAGCTGATGAAGCTGGGCGAGAGCTATGCGAAGGCAATTCATGATACCTATGGCGATGATTTTGATGTATTGTTCGGACCGGCATATAAGGGTATCCCCATCAGTGTTGTGACCGCAGTGGCTTACAGTAAATTATATGGCAAGGAGGTCCGCTACTGTTCCGACCGTAAGGAAGAAAAGGATCATGGTGCAGATAAGGGAAGCTTCTTAGGAAGTTCCTTAAAAGACGGTGACAGAGTCATTATGATCGAGGATGTGACCACTTCCGGTAAGTCTATGGAAGAGACCGTTCCCAAGGTAAGAGGAGCCGCAAATGTAGAGATCGTCGGACTGATGGTGTCCCTGAACCGTATGGAAAAAGGTCTGGGCGGCAAAGTCAGCGCACTGGAAGAGATCAAGGAAAAGTACGGTTTTGATGCACATGCCATCGTAACCATGCAGGACGTCATTGATCATCTGTACAACAGACCTTACAAGGGAGAGGTATATATCGACGACACCCTGAAGAAGGCAATTGATGAATATTACGCCGTATACGGTGCTTAAGTAAGTATTATTAAGTAAGAAGACAGGAGGATTCCATGGAAGAGAAAATCTATAAGATCATGCGTGGAGCAGGAGCGTTAAATATCGTATTGGGAGTCATCTCCCTGGTAGTCGGAATTGCGGCAGGAGTACTGCTGATCATCAGCGGCGGCAAGCTTGTCTCCGGCAAGTCCCGCATTCTGTTCTGAGGACAAAAGAGAAGAAAGGCGTCGTTTGGGCGCGCAAATTGGGCATTTCCATACAGGAAGTGCCCTTTTCGGGTTCCATGGGAGAAAAGTATGCGAAAAAAGAATTATATTTTTACAAATAAAAAGCACTCCGATAAGGCGATCATGTCAACGATCCTGGGAATCATCAGCCTGGTATCCCTGGGGATCGTGACCTACCTGTCCTACAGCGGAGGCGGTGTCATGCACGGTGGATACGGTGTCACGGGAGTACTGGCAACGGTCTATTCTCTGATCGGACTGATCCTGGGAATCCTGACACTTAGGGATAAGGACATCTACCGGCTGTTCCCGGTGTTAGGTACGATACTGAATGTAGTGGCACTTGGGGGAGTCAGCTTTCTGCTGTACCTGGGAAGCCGGCTGTAAAATGAAACATAAGGAGTAAACGAATAGAATGGAAAATAGGGAAGAAAAAGAACTTTTACTGGAACGTCTGGAACTGGCACTGGATCGAATCCGGGAGATCCCCGGGGAGGACTGGCAGGGAGAAGAACTGCAGCCCTGGAAAGAATATTTTACCGCAGTGGCAAAATTTTTACTGCGGATCGAGGACACCAGACAGTTCCTGGAGCAGGGCAAAGCGGCAGATGCCACACTGGCAGAGCTACAGCAGCGCAATCATGCCCTGTATGAAGATATTTTACCGGAAAATTATGAGAACAGTTTTGCCAACCCCGCCTATGCCGTGAAGAAGTTGGGTGAAGAATTCAGTGCGCTGGCAGCTTTTCTGTATACCGAGATGCGGAGTCTGATTGGATTTACATACGAGGGAAGACTTTCGGAGCTGGTGATCCGGATGGAGTTGTTCTCTGAAGTGTATGCGGCATTTGTCTACGAGGAGCAGGAGAATCACAGACTGCCTTCCTGTGCGTCCATCCGCGAGATTCTCTATTGGTTCGTCAGCGACTATGCGGATGTGGCAGCGGAAGAGAGGGTAAAGGAACTGGTATGCCCGGAGAATAATTTTGCGGCAAACATTATCCGTACGGCTGATCTTAATGACCTGCGTTATCTCTATGCGTATGGAGAATACGTGGGAGGAAATGAACTGGCGATGGCAAAGTTCCTTAATTCTCTGCCGGAGGAGACCATAAATACCATGGCGGATACTTACACGGAAGGGTATCGTATTGGTTTTGAAGTGACCGGTAAGGATCTGTCGAAGAAAGCTACGGTGGATGTCCGTTATCAGGTGGGCTTTGAACGCATGATGCGGAGAGCCCTGGAGAATTTTGAAAAAATGGGATTGCAGCCGGTGATCTACCGGGCAGCGACCAGCATTTTATACAACCCGTCCATCTACAAGAACGGCTTCTATAGTGTCAGCCCCAACAGACAGTATGAGTTCGACCACAAGGACGACAGAGCGTTGTTTTTGGATAAGATGTATTGCAGCCGGAAGCTGGAAGTGATGCATACCGCTTTTGAAAAATATAAGACCGAGGCGCGGGGCTATGCCGGTCCCGCCGTGGTGGAGACCTTCGGTGAGCGGGAATTTGAACCGGTGAACAAGCCGGAATGCCTGAAGATGACGGATGAGCAGAGCGCTCTGTTAGTAGAGCACCGCACCCAGATGGGACAGCTGCAGAGACAGTATATTATCGAAGAAGAGCGGAGCTTTACGATCATTGCCTTCCCGATTCCGGAGGTGGGCGACTGCTTCGAGGAACTGTTTAAGGAGACCATCCGGATCAACACTCTGGATTATAAAAAGTACCAACGGATCCAGCAGACTATCATCGATGCTTTGGACCAGGCGGATCACTGTGAGATCAAGGGGTGTAACGGCAACCGCACGGATCTTACAGTGAATTTATGGAAGTTAAAAGACCCTGCCAAAGAGACGATTTTTGAAAACTGTGTGGCAGATGTGAATATCCCCGTGGGAGAAGTATTTACCTCTCCGGTGCTGGATGGGACCAATGGTGTGCTGCATGTCACAAAAGTGTTCTTAAACGGACTGGAGTATAAGGATCTGGAGATCACTCTGGAAAACGGTAAGATCAAAGATTATAATTGTGCGAATTTTGCCATAGAGGAAGAGAACAAGGCATTTATCAAAGAAAACATCCTGTTCCGCCACAAGACGCTGCCTTTGGGAGAATTTGCCATCGGCACCAACACGACAGCCTATGCGGCGGCAAAGCGTCTGGGCGTGGAAGCCAAGATGCCGATCCTGATCGCAGAGAAAATGGGACCGCATTTCGCCGTGGGTGACACCTGCTATTCCCATGCGGAAGAGGTGAAGGTATACAATCCCGACGGCAAGGAAATCGTGGCAAGAGACAACGAGGTGGCGGCACTTCGTAATGTGAACCCTGCGAAGGCTTATTTTAACTGCCATACGGACATTACCATTCCTTACGATGAACTGGCGGAGCTGACCGCGGTGAAGAAGAGCGGCGAACGGATCGTCATCATAGAAAACGGAAAATTCGTCCTCCCGGGAACGGAAGAACTGAATGAGCCGCTGCAGGAGCTGGTATAAAAACTATTGCATCATCGACAAGATTTTAGTACACTAGAATATATATGGATAAACATCGGTACAACCGATACATGAGGAGGACATTATGGCAAATACAGAGAATTGCCCTAAGGTTGGCATTGTAATGGGTAGTGATTCCGATATGCCTGTCATGGCGAAAGCGGCAGACATTCTGGAAGAATTGGGCATCCCTTATGAGATGACCGTAATCAGTGCTCACAGAGAGCCGGATGTATTTTTTGAGTATGCAAAAAGTGCGGAAGAAAAAGGCTTCAAGGTGATCATCGCCGGAGCCGGTATGGCAGCACATCTGCCCGGCATGTGCGCCGCTATTTTCCCGATGCCTGTCATCGGTATTCCCATGCACACCACTTCCCTGGGAGGTAGAGATTCTCTGTATTCCATCGTACAGATGCCCTCCGGCATCCCGGTTGCCACAGTAGCCATTAACGGCGGCGCCAATGCAGGACTTCTGGCTGCCAAGATCCTGGCAACCTCCGACGCAGAACTTCTCGGAAAACTGAAAGCATACAGTGCAAAATTAAAAGAACAGGTAGAAGCCAAAGATGCAAAACTGCAGGAGATCGGCTATAAAGCCTACCTGGAAGGCATGAAGAAGTAAGTTACACGATTTGTTAAGATAAAATATAATACAGCCCCTGCGGCGGAAATGAGGAGAAAATGGATTACAAGAAAGCTGGAGTAGACATCGAAGCAGGCTACAAGTCTGTAGAACTGATGAAGAAGTACGTGAAGGAGACCATGCGTCCCGAAGTAATGGGCGGCATCGGTGGTTTCTCCGGAGCATTTTCCTTAAGTGCCATCAAAGATATGGAGGATCCCGTACTCCTGTCCGGAACCGATGGCGTAGGTACCAAGCTGAAGCTTGCCTTTTTAATGGACAAGCATGATACCATCGGTATCGACTGCGTGGCAATGTGTGTGAACGATGTGGCATGTGCGGGCGGTGAACCTTTATTTTTCCTGGATTATATCGCATGCGGACGCAATATCCCCGAGAAGATCGCTACCATCGTAAAGGGTGTGGCAGAGGGCTGTAAGCAGTCTGACGCAGCGCTGGTAGGCGGCGAGACCGCAGAGCATCCCGGTCTGATGCCCGAGGATGAGTACGATCTGGCTGGATTTGCCGTAGGCGTGGTAGAGCGCAAGGATCTAATCACCGGCGAGAACATTAAGCCCGGTGATGTACTGGTGGGAATCGCTTCCTCCGGTGTACATTCCAACGGTTTCTCTCTGGTGAGAAAAGTATTTGATATGACAAAAGAAAGCCTGGATACCTATTATGATGAGCTGGGCAAGACTCTGGGAGAGGCATTGCTTGCACCTACCAGAATCTACGTAAAGGCTATGAAGTCTGTGAAGAATGCGGGCGTTAAGGTAAAGGGCTGCAGCCATATCACCGGCGGCGGTTTCTATGAGAACATTCCCAGAATGCTTCCCGATGGCATTCGTGCCGTAGTGAAGAAGGACAGCTACGAAGTACCCGCTATTTTCAAGCTGATGCAGAAAAAGGGCGACATCGCTGACGAGATGATGTATAACACCTATAACATGGGTCTGGGTATGGTACTGGCACTGGATCCCGCAGATGTGGATAAGACTCTGGAAGCGCTGAAGGCAGCAGGGGAGACCGCTTATGTGGTAGGTACCTGTGAAGCCGGTGAAAAGGGTGTGACCATATGTTAAGAGTAGTTGTACTGGTATCCGGCGGCGGCACGAATTTACAGGCGATCATTGATGCTATCGCGGCAGGGAAGGTCACCAACGCGCAGATCGTGGGCGTCATCAGCAATAACAAGACGGTGAAGAGCTTAGAGAGAGCACGGAATGCGGGAATCCCCGCGGTATGTGTATCTCCGAAGGATTACGAGAGCAGAGAAGTATTTAATGATGCTTTGCTTGCAAAAGTGAAGGAATTTACCCCGGATCTGATCGTACTGGCAGGTTTCCTGGTGAAGATCCCGGAGGCAATGGTACATGAATACAGCAATCGGATCATCAATATCCATCCGTCCCTGATCCCCTCCTTCTGCGGCGTGGGATACTATGGACTGCATGTGCATGAAAAGGCACTGGAGCGCGGTGTGAAAGCCACCGGAGCTACCGTGCATTTCGTCAATGAAGGCATGGATGAGGGACCCATCATTGCGCAAAAGGCAGTGGCAGTGGAAGATGACGATACCCCTGAAATCCTGCAGAGACGTGTCATGGAGCAGGCGGAGTGGCTGCTTCTGCCCCAGGCAATCGATGATATCGCCAACGGACGGGTCCGTGTGGTGGACGGCAAAGTAAAGCATAACAAATAGGAGAGGCATAAGATATGGGTATGAAAGTATTGATCGTAGGCGGTGGCGGCAGAGAGCATGCCATTGCGACCTGTGTAGCGAAAAGTCCTAAAGTAGATAAGATCTATTGTGCTCCGGGCAATGCCGGAATCGGTCAGATCGCAGAATGTGTTCCCATCGGAGCAATGGAATTCGACAAGATCGTTGCCTTTGCGAAGGAACAGGCGATTGACTTAACTATCGTAGGCATGGACGATCCCTTAGTCGGCGGACTGGTGGATGCACTGGAGGCAGAGGGGCTGCGTGCTTTCGGACCCCGTAAAAATGCAGCGATCCTGGAGGGCAGCAAGGCTTTTTCCAAGGATCTCATGAAGAAATACAACATTCCCACTGCGGCTTATGAGAACTTTGATAACGCAGAGGATGCTATCAAATATCTGAAAGAGCAGGCAAGTTTCCCTATCGTACTGAAGGCAGACGGTCTGGCACTGGGCAAGGGCGTGCTGATCTGCAATACCTTAGAGGAAGCGCTGGCAGGTGTGGATGAGATCATGCTGGATAAAAAGTTCGGCGCAGCCGGCAACCGCATGGTCATTGAAGAATTTATGACCGGAAGAGAAGTCAGCGTACTTTCTTTTGTAGACGGCAAGACTATCCGCATTATGACTTCCGCACAGGATCATAAGAGAGCGAAGGACGGCGATCAGGGATTGAATACCGGCGGTATGGGAACTTTTTCTCCCAGCCCCTTCTATACCGAAGAGGTGGATGCATTCTGCAAGAAATACATCTACCAGGCGACCGTGGATGCCATGGCAGCGGAAGGAAGACCTTTCAAGGGAGTTATTTTCTTCGGACTGATGCTGACACCGAACGGACCCAGGGTACTGGAATACAATGCCAGATTCGGCGATCCGGAGGCGCAGGTAGTACTGCCCCGTATGAAGAATGATATCATCGAAGTGATGGAAGCCTGCGTGGACGGTACGCTGGATCAGATCGACCTGCAGTTTGAAGACAACGCGGCGGTCTGCGTGGTACTGGCAAGTGACGGATATCCCGTATCTTATGAAAAGGGATTTGTAATTAAGGGACTGGAGAACTTTGACGGCAAAGACGGCTATTATTGTTTCCATGCCGGAACGAAGCTTACGGACAAGGGAATCGTCACAAACGGCGGTCGTGTCCTGGGAGTGACAGCCAAGGGAGCTACTCTGAAGGAGGCACGTGCCAACGCCTATGCGGCAACGGAATGGATCTCTTTCGAGAATAAATACATGCGTCATGACATTGGCAAGGCAATCGATGAAGCGTAAGACAAGGTCAGGATACAAAAGGAGTTGCAGATGAAAAAGACAGTACAGAGAATAAGTAAATGTAAGGCGTTCTGGGGAATGCTTGCGCTGGTGCTTGTGCTGGGAGCGGGACTTTTCAGTGAAAATCTCGCAATTGTCAGCCATGCGGAAAGTGCGGCAAAGGTAACGGCTTCCAGTGCCAAGATCCGTAAGAGTGCGGATGGTTCCAGTGAAGTCATCGGCAGTGCGGCAAAGGACAAGACGATTTCCATTAAGAGTCAGACTAAGGGTTCGGACGGTTATACCTGGTATGAGGTATATGTGGATGCCAATACCCTGGGATATATCCGTTCTGATCTGGTAAGTATTACTGACGGATCTACTCCGTCATCTTCTTCCTCTTCCGCATCATCAAGCAGCACGACTGCTACAGCAACGCAGACAGCTGCTGTGAATGAGACCCCTGTAGAGGTTACTGCGGTGGAACCTTTGAGTGCCACTGTGACCGGGGGACAGTCTGTACGTGTGCGAAGTAATGCTTCCACCACCAGTCAGATTGTGACTACGGCAGAGAACGGAATGGCACTGACCGTCACCGGACAGGCTACCGGTACCGATGGTAAGACCTGGTATCAGGTAAGCTTTATTTCCAACAGCATAGAGGTAACCGGCTTTATTCGTTCGGATTATGTGGAATTGTCCGGAGAATTACAGGCACCTGTGACGGAGGAACAGACTACTGATGATTCCGCTTCTGAGGAACAGACAGAGGATACCCAGAGCACTTCCAAGGACTGGGATACCCAGTTACAGGGTGATTCCTGGTATCTGTTAGACCTGGCAGGACAGAAGCAGTATAAGATCGACGATCTTTTCAACTCCATCAATCAGATTTCAGAGATCAATACACAGTTCACTACAGATCAGAAGAAATTAAAGAGTCAGAAGGCAGTGATCATTATACTGGTGATTCTGTTAGTGGTATTGGCAGCTGCCGTGACTCTGCTGATCTTCAAAATCAAGGATATGATGGATGCTGCTGATTTCTCCGACGCAGAAGAATCCGTCCGCAGACGAAGAGTGGACAGACCGAAGACCGAAAGAAACCAGGGACAGCGTCTGGCAGGACAGAGTGGCAGACCCCAGGGACAGAGAGTTATGCAGGAGGTAGGAGCAGAGAGAAGACCTGCCGGCAGACCCGCAGCCCAGGGGACGAAACAGACACCGCAGGGACAGCGCCCGGCAGGACAGAATGGCAGACCCCAGGGACAGAGAGTTATGCAGGAGGCGGGAGCAGAGAGAAGACCTGTCGGCAGACCCGCAGCCCAGGGAATGAAACAGACACCCCAGGAACAGCGTCCTACAGGACAAGGACAAAGACCTGCAGCACAGGGAACCAGACCCACGGCACCGCAGGGACAGAGATCTGCACACCAGAGTCAGCGCCCCCAGGCATCCCGGGCAGACGGAACGGTGAGACCCGTACAGAATGCGAATGCTGGGAATCAGGATCCCGGATGGAAATCCAAGAATTTCATGTCGGATGACGATGAGTTTGAATTTGAATTTCTGAACTGGGACGGCGACGAAGAACAATAAGGCGTTAACGAAAGAATGATAAGAGAAACGGTATCTTACGGGAGTGGGATGCCGCTTTCTTTTTAAAAATTTGGTAAACTTTCCGGGTCTATGGTTGACAGCATTCGCTTCACTGTTATAATGGAAATATAACAATCAGTGACATGGGAAGGGAGTGATTTTGATGATAATAGAGATAGATTTCAACAGTGATGAAGCGCTCTATATGCAACTGCGCAATCAGATCATCATGGGAATTGCCACGTCACAATTTCAGGAAGGAGATTCTCTGCCGAGTGTACGGCAGCTGGCGGATACCATCGGAATCAATATGCATACAGTAAATAAAGCATACACGGTTCTGAAGCAGGAAGGCTATGTGAAGGTAGACAGACGAAAGGGTGCAGTGATCGCCCTGGATGTGGACCGGATGCGTGCGGTGGATGAATTGCGGAAGGAACTGCAGGTAATACTGGCTAAGAGCAGCTGTAAAAATATTTCCCGGCAGGAAGTACATGAATTGATTGATGAAATATATGAAGAATATGGAGGACTGAATTGATGCAGTCACAGTTTACGGATAAAGCGCAGAACGCGCTTGCCCAGGCAGGCAGATGTGCCAGAAGCCTGAAACAGGGCTATATCGGAACCGAACACATCCTGGTAGGACTGTTGAAGGAAGAGACCGGTGTAGCCGCAAAAGTATTGACGGATAACGGTGTCGAACTGGAACAGGTCATGGAGATGATCCGGGATCTGATCGCTTTTGAAAACGGCGTGGCAGTAAAAGACAGAGAGGGCTATTCTCCCAGAGCCGCAAGGATCCTGGAAGAGGCGCACAGACAGGCAGCCCGTTTCAGACAGAAACAGACAGGCACGGAGCATCTGCTGCTGGCGCTGATCAAAGAGGGCGAAAATGTGGCGGTACGTCTGTTAAACACCCTGGGAGCTAATGTGCAGAAAATCTATGTGGATACCCTGATCGCCATCGGACAGGACGGCAACCTGTATAAAGAAGACCTTGGAAAAAAGGGCGACCGCAAGGCAAAGCAGTCTACTCTGGAGCAATACAGCCGGGATCTGACCGCTCTGGCAAGAGAGGGCAAGCTGGATCCTGTGGTAGGCAGAGAAGAGGAGATCCGCAGAGTGGTGCAGATCTTAAGCCGCCGCACGAAGAACAACCCCTGCCTCGTGGGAGAACCCGGTGTCGGCAAGACTGCCGTGGTAGAAGGACTGGCAGCCCGTATTGTAGCGGGAGACGTGCCTTTTACCGTACAGAATAAGAGAGTCCTGACACTGGATCTGTCGGGAATGGTAGCGGGTAGTAAGTACCGCGGCGAGTTCGAGGAGCGGATCAAGAAAGTATTAAAAGAAGTAACGGACGACGGGAATATTATTTTATTCCTGGATGAGCTGCATACGATCATCGGTGCCGGAGGCGCAGAGGGTGCTATCGATGCATCCAATATCATGAAGCCTTCCCTGGCGAGAGGTGAGATCCAGCTGATCGGTGCCACCACTATCGCGGAATATCGTAAGTATATTGAAAAAGATGCGGCGTTAGAGCGCAGATTCCAGCCGGTAACTGTGGAAGAACCCACGGAGGAAGAGGCGGTCCGGATCCTGGAAGGCATCAAGGGAAAATACGAGGATCATCATCACGTACAGATCACTCCGGAAGCCATTGAGGCTGCCGTAAGACTGTCCAGCCGTTATATCAATGACAGAAATCTGCCGGATAAGGCGATTGACCTTATCGACGAGGCAGCAGCCAGCGCCAGACTGCATGCACTGGACGTACCGGATAAGGCAAAGGAGATCTCCGACCGGATCCGCGAGATGGATCAGGAGATGGAGAAAGCCATCCGCATGGAAGCTTTTGACCAGATGGCAGAGATCAAGAAGCAGCAGGATGCCCTGGTGAAAAAATATGACCGCTTGATGAAAAAGCGGGAAAAACAGGAGGCAGGAGGCACCTTAAGCATCGGTGAAAACGAGATCGCCGAGGTGGTTGCCCAGTGGACCAAGATTCCCGTACAGAAGCTGGCGGAAAAAGAAAGCGAGAGACTGTTAAAACTGGAGAAGACCCTGCATAAGCGTGTCATCGGTCAGGAAGAGGCAGTGACCGCAGTGGCAAAGGCAATGCGCAGAGGTCGTGTGGGACTGAAGGATCCCAACCGTCCGATCGGTTCTTTCCTGTTCTTAGGTCCTACCGGTGTAGGTAAGACAGAATTGTCCAAGGCTCTGGCAGAGGCAATGTTCGGCTCCGAGGATGCCATGATCCGTGTCGATATGTCCGAATACATGGAAGGGCATTCGGTCTCCAAGATGATCGGATCACCGCCCGGATATGTGGGATTTGAAGAGGGCGGACAGCTGAGTGAGAAGGTCCGCAGGAATCCGTACTCTGTCATATTATTTGACGAGATCGAGAAAGCACATCCGGATGTATTTAATGTCCTTTTGCAGGTATTGGATGACGGTCATATCACGGACTCCAAGGGACGCAAGGTCAGCTTCAAGAACACTGTGCTGATCATGACTTCCAACGCGGGCGCACAGCGTATTGTGGATCCTAAGAATCTGGGATTCGCTACAGAGAAGAGCGAGACCAAGGATTACGAGCAGATGAAGTCCAATGTCATGGAAGAGGTAAAGCGCAGCTTTAAGCCGGAATTCATCAACCGTATCGATGACATTATCGTGTTCCACCAGTTGAACAATGACAACATGAAAGAGATCGTCAATCTGTTGGCATCCAATCTCTATAAGAGATGTGAGAATCAGCTGGGCATCCATCTGACCATCACCGCAGCCTTAAAGGAGCATCTGGTGACCAAATACGCGGATAACAAGATGGGTGCAAGACCTTTAAAGCGTGCGATCCAGTCCGTGGTGGAGGACGCTCTGGCAGAGGAGATCCTGCAGAAAAAGGTGGTACCGGGAGACAGGGTGTCCGCCGGATTCAAGGATGGAAAAGTCGTATTTACTGTGAAAAATTAATAAATATTTTTGTAGAAAAACCGGGTGAGATATATTATACTGTAACTATTCAGAACTCATTCGCAAAGGACGAAAGAAAAAGAGGTATTGCGGATGCAGTTACTTTCAGGAGGACAGACAGATGGCAGTAGTGGAAGAAATACTTCGCAGTGAAGCAGACGGATCTATCAGCTTTGGTAATCACAAGCTGGCGAAGAAGGCAAAGGTGGAAGATTATGAGCATGCGGGAGATCTGTTGAAGGTGAAGACCTACAACGAGATAACAAAGCTGGAAAAGAACGGCATGTTTTTATATGAATCTGTTCCCGGAACCAGCGTGCTGGAGTTCAAGGAATCTGACAACAGCGTGGAGTTCATCGTAGAAGGTGACGAGGATGCCCAGATCACCGTAGGACTGAAGGACGACACCGAGTACGAAGTATTGATCGACGGTAAGAATGTAGGAACCATGAAGACTGGACTTGGCGGCAAGCTGAGCCTGAGTGTAGAACTGGAAGCAGCAGGGGAAGTACCTGTTAAGATCGTAGAGGCGTAAGGACGCACTGCAAAGGAGTCCAGGCACGGAGGACATTGTAGTACTTCGTGACTGGGCTTATTTTTATGAAAACCATTGAGGAGAGAGCATGGCAAAAGGGAAGACAGCCACCGTTTTTTTCTGTCAGAACTGTGGCTATGAATCCACGAAATGGCTGGGACAATGCCCCGGCTGCAGAGAATGGAATACGTTCGTGGAAGAGACGATAGACAAAACGGAATTGAAAAATACCGGAAACGGCACGAAGAGAGACCGCAGAGAGGCATCGGAGCCCTGCGTACTGTCCGAGATTGCCATCCGCGAGGAAAATAAGATGCTCACCGGGATCAAAGAACTGGACCGGGTGCTGGGAGGCGGCATCGTGCAGGGATCCCTGACACTGGTAGGCGGAGACCCCGGTATCGGTAAGTCCACACTGTTATTGCAGGTCTGTCATAACCTGTCTGCGGCAGGTCACACGGTATTGTATATCTCCGGAGAGGAATCCAAGGTACAGATCAAGATGCGGGCGGATCGTCTGGGCGCCTTTTCGGAGCACATGCTGTTACTGTGCGAGACGAACCTGGATATTGTCAGCGAAGTGATCCGTAAGAGCAAGCCGGAGGTCGTGATCATCGATTCTATCCAGACCATGTACAATGAGAACGTGTCGGCGGCGCCGGGAAGCGTGTCCCAGGTAAGGGAATCCACCGGTATTTTGCTGCAGCTGGCGAAGGGACTGGGAATCTCTATCTTCATTGTAGGTCATGTGACCAAGGAAGGTACGGTGGCGGGTCCCAGAGTGCTGGAACATATGGTGGACACGGTACTTTATTTTGAAGGGGACAGACATGCCTCTTACCGTATTTTGCGGGGCGTAAAGAATCGTTTTGGCTCTACGAATGAGATCGGTGTCTTCGAGATGCGGGAGACGGGACTGGCAGAGGTCATGAATCCTTCGGAATATATGCTGAACGGGCGACCGGAGAATGCCAGCGGCTCTGTGGTGGCATGTACTATGGAGGGCACCAGACCGCTGCTGATCGAATTACAGGCGCTGGTGTGCCACAGCAATTTCGGCATCCCCAGAAGACAGACCACAGGTACGGATTTCAACCGTGTGAATCTCCTGATGGCAGTGCTGGAGAAGCGTTCGGGAGTACAGCTGTCCTCCTGTGATGCCTATGTAAATATCACCGGAGGCATCAAAATTCAGGAACCGGCGATCGATCTGGGAATCGTGCTGGCGATCCTGTCCAGCTTCCGGAATAAGGCATTGAACCCGAAAATGGTGGCCTTCGGAGAAGTGGGATTAAGCGGTGAGGTCCGTGCGGTCAGCATGGCGAAACAGCGCGTAGCAGAGGCAGAGAAGCTGGGCTTCGAGGAATGTGTGGTGCCTTATGTGTCGCTGGAAGAATGTAAAAAAGGAAGTAAGATCCGCGTCATCGGCGTCAGCTCCGTGCAGGATGCCATGGACAAAGTGTTTGTTTGATGAAGCAAGTGTCAATAAGATCATATCAGGTCGGAATATATGAGGAGGGCAGAAAAATGCCTGTAAGAATAGGAATTGATATCGGCAGCAGCACCACCAAAATCGTGGCTTTTGAAGGAGATCATATGCTTCCGCCTCTGGCAGTCCGGGCGGACAGCCAGGTGACGTCCCTCTATGGCGCGTTCGGAAGATATCTGTATGAGAATAATCTGCAGCTTTTAGATGTGGAAGGCGTCTATATCACAGGCGTGGGAAGCAAATATGTGGAGAAAGCAGTATATGACCGCCCTACTTATAAGGTGGATGAATTCATAGCCACCGGAACCGGCGGCTATTATCTGACGGATAAAAAGGAGGTCATTGTCATCAGCATGGGCACCGGAAGCTTTTTCGTCAAGGTGACGGAGAATGAGATGAAGCATTTAGGCGGTGTCGGCTTAGGTGGCGGAACCATCTGCGGATTGTCCTCGATCATATTGAACACCGGAGACATTCATGAGATCGTACCCCTGTCCCGCAAAGGTGACGTGGCGAAGATCGACCTGCGGATCGGCGATCTCGCCAAGGAGAAGCTCCCGGGTCTGAATCTCGATGTGACCGCATCTAACTTCGGCAAAGCGGATGCCCAGTCCAAGCCTGAAGACATCGCAGCCGGTATTGTGCATATGGTCATCGAGAACATCTGCCAGGCGGGCATCTTAGCCTCCCTGAACACCGGTATTAAGGATTACATCCTCATCGGGGGCCTGACCAAATTCTTCGAGTGCCATCAGATCATTGAGGACTTCAAGAGCCTGTGGGATGTGAAAATCACCATTCCGGAGTACTCCGATTATGCTACCGCGATTGGGTCCGTGATTGCACCGGATGCGGAGAAAGAGGAGATCTGATGGGACTGAAAAAGAAAAGAGGGATTGATTTCTCAATCCCTCCTGGTGTATAATCTATTTAGAAAGTGAGTCGGAGGTGAAAATTCCGATTTGCCCTCAGTTAAATAAAACTAGTAAAAAGAAATGAGCATTCTAACTTTGCGAGGGTTGGGGATGCTTATTTCTTTTTGTTATTATCGTCACCATGTCTGTCAATGTATGATAAAGCTGCAAAGACAACTAACAATAGAGTAAGTACTTCCATCGTATTCATGGGCATCACCCTCCTTATGTAAGACTAGAGGGCATCTAACAATCGGAAAATCGCATCCGCTTTCTGTTCGATTACACAAATACAGTATAACACGAACCGAACACATGTTCAATGTATAATAAAAATAAAAAGCCGATAAAATCGACTTTTTAAAGCAGGGGAAGAGGGGATCGAACCCCCGTTAACGGTTTTGGAGACCGCCGCACTACCGCTGTACTATTCCCCTATGAAATTGCATCAGCTGAATCACTGACGAAAGATATTATAGCATAGGTGTTTACCATTTAGCAAGTGAAAAATTTTAATTTTTGCAAAAACTTTTGCAATTCCAAGCGAAACTTACAAAAAAATCTTATAACATAATTAAAGCAGCCGCAGGCGGGAAACCTGCAGCCACTTTAATTGTGTAAAAGGGGAATTCTTCCGGAAATCTACTTATATAAGCGGTTCGGCTCTCACCGAACACTTTTAGTATATTACACAATTCGGCTTTTGTCTACCGTTTTTTGCAAAAATCAGCAAAAAAATTGCACCAAGATTTATTCTTTGAGAAATAAGGCGCACAAGCAAATGAGAAAAAATGTATATAATCAGATACATAAAGGGAAAAGCTTGCTTCCCAGCGAGGTTTTCGTATAATATTTAGAAAGTGAGTGAATATGAGAAAGTACGGTAGATAAGGGCTGTACGGAAATGAGGGAAACTATGGAACAGCATTTTAATACCCCGGCGGAGGTCATTGATACCAACATGAAAGCCGGAGAAGGTAAGGCACATCTTCCTCTGGGCAAGATGATTCTGTTAGGCATTATGGCAGGTGCGTTCATCGCACTGGGCGGAGCTACCAGCAGTACCGCAGCGCATGCCATTGATAATGTAGGTTTGGCACGATTCGTGGCAGGTATTATCTTCCCCGTGGGACTGATGATCATTGTATTTGTAGGCGGAGAGCTTTTTACCGGTAACTGCCTGATCGTCATGGACGTGGTAGGCAAAAAGGTGACCTGGTTTGAATGCATCCGCAATCTGATCGTGGTATATTTCAGCAATTTAGTCGGTGCGCTGATCATTGATACCCTGATCTACTTTTCCGGTAATCTGGATTACAGCGGTGGACTGCTGGGCGCTTATGCGATCAAGGTGGCAGTCGGCAAGGTAGGCATTTCTCCCCTGAAGGGAATCACCTCCGGCATCCTGTGCAATATTCTGGTATGTATCGCAATCCTGATGGCAGCGGCAGCTACGGATATCGTAGGTAAGGTCTGGGCAATTTTCTTCCCAATCATGGCTTTCGTAGTCGGCGGTTTCGAGCACTGTGTTGCAAATATGTTCTACATTCCCGTTGGCATGATGGCAGCGCAGAACCCCGCTTATGTGGCAAAGGCACAGGAAGCTTACGGTCTGACCGCAGAGCAGATCCAGGGACTGACGGTACTGCACAGCCTGAACAATTTTATTCCCGTTACCATAGGCAATATTTTAGGCGGAATGGTATTTGTAGGAATCCCCTGCTACTTTATTTATAAGAAAAAGTGGCAGAAATGGCATGAGGGGTCCAAGATCGCGTAGGATGAATCATAACATAAATACAGAGGAAAAATGGAGCAGCCGGGAGACGAATAGTACAGGGCTGCTTTTTGCTTTAAGGGAAAAACAAGATCCTCGCTGAAAACCTGCTCATGCTGTTTTGGAATACAGCATAATCCTGAAAGGTGGATTATAACTATGAATTGTGGTAACTGTTCAGGACACCCTACCCGAAGATCAACTCCGGAGTTCCTAAAATAGCATTTCTGATGGCGTCATATGCGTTATATCCAT
>CAVJMX010000064.1:0-16644 GCA_963650795.1 Bacteroidales bacterium H4 | reverse complement strand
TTTTACCGTCCTGTCAGAACCGCCACAGGACTCATTCAATAGATGAAGAAGAACATCTCTGCTCTTAATGCTAGTATATACACTTTCTGTTGAAAAAGCAATCTATTTTAATATTTTTATAAAATAGATTTTCACAGTGTCACTGCGTATTCGCTGTCATACATTTTCTTAAGGCTCTCGACGCTGTTGTATTGTTCACCGATGCAGAATTCTTTGGACCAGGTCATGTAGTAAGCCCAGGGGATTCTGCTTTTTTGCAGGAGTTCTATGTCCGGGAGGTAACCGAGTTCTGCCAAGGCGGCGATCTTGTTCCGAGAGGTTGCGTTCACGAGTTTCTCATATACATCGGCATAGTCTGTCGCCCGGTACTCCGGCAGGTAGACATCCATGGATACCACATCTACGTAAGGATCCCCGGGATAGGCTTCCGGTATATCGCAATTCCATACCCAGAGGAGGTTGTGGAGATTCTTCTCCCCAGTATAGTAATCGAACATCAGACGGAACAGGTCTCTTGCCACTTCCGCGCCTTTCGCTCCCCACCAGAACCAGGTGCCGTAGGATTCGTGGAACGGACGCCAGAGAATAGGAATCTGTTCCTGCTGAAACTGCTGTAAGATCTCCGCAATCACATCCATGTCATGATAGAATGCTGCCCTCTCCGGGGTACCTTCCTGCAATACTTTCCTCGCATCAAAATCCGCGTGCTCGGTATAGAAGCTTTTATCTCTGCCGCCTAAGGGCGAGAACCAGTGGAAGGTAAAAGTGAGAATGCCACCCGTTCCGGCATTCCGCTGTTCCTTCGCCCACTGCAGCGCCATCTCTGCGGTGCCTTTATTCTCTTCCACTTCTCTGAGACATTCCGGGGAAGCGTCACTGTAATTGATATTCGGAGAATACGCCAGCAGCTCGAAGCCCCGCAGCTTCGGTTCTTTACCGGTGGTCTGCCGGATATATGCTATCTCCTCGCAGGGAATGGTCTGGGTGTGCTGACCGGTGAGGATCTGCTGTCCCGCCACTCTCCGGAGATATTCCAATAATGCTTTTGCTTCTTTCGTCGCTTTTGGATCTGCTGTTGTCATGTTTTTCTTCCTTCCCATGGGCACAGTTCAGGTTCCCGGCGATAGCTGTGCCCTTCTTGCTCTTTTTCATGGGTACAGTTCAGGCTCCCAACGGCGGCTGTGCCCTTCTTGCTCTTTTTCATGGGTACAGTTCAGGTTCTCAACGGCGGCTGTGCCCTTCTTGCTCTTTTTCATGGGCACAACTCAGGCTCACGACGGCAACTGTGCCCTTTCTTCAAAATTTTATAGAATCAAAGTAATCCTTCCCACAACACACAAAAAATAAGGGTATGGAGACTAAATATCCGGCTCCATACCCTCAGTTTATGACAATATATCATTTATGGCAAGCACTATTCCGGCTTATACTTTCTGATAATCGTTGCCGGTGTCGGGCTTATTCTCTACAGGCTTTACCTCTTCTGCCTGTTCCTTGGCGAAGCCCTTTGCCAGCATTTTCCTACCGGCATTCTTTCAGGTATTCCATGAAATTCTGCTTATTCTCCAGCGCTGTGGTGGTGGGTCTGCCCAAGTTCTCCCTGGCACCAATACCGCATTTTACTTCAATAAAAGTCAGTTCATTTCTCGCTTTCGCTGTAGCCAGTTCTCTGTCCAGTGTCTCATAGTCAGTCACGGATACCGCATAGGGGTAGCCGCAGGCTTTTGCAATTGTCACCAGGTCGATATTGGCTGCCACGGTGGGCATGCCGCCTACGGTCTCATGAGCACCGTTGTTGATGACGATGTGTACCATATTTTCCGGAGCCGCACTTCCCAGCACCGCCATGGAGCCCATGTGCATCAGCACTGCGCCGTCACCGTCCACGCACCATACTTTTGTCTCCGGCTTCTGTTCCGCCACGCCCAGGGCGATACTGCTGCTGTGTCCCATGGAGCCTACGGTGAGGAAATCGTATTTGTGGCTCTGTCCGTTCTGTTCTCTGATCTCGAAGAGTTCCCGGCTGGCTTTGCCCGTGGTGCTGACAATCGGATCTTCACCGGACGCCTGCACAATATGACGGATGATCTCCTCCCGTAGCATGGGATTGTCGTTGTGATACTTTACTTTTTCCTCATAAGTCAGCGCACCTTTGCGGATGACGAACGCCACGTCTCTGCCCTGTTCCAGAACTGCCTGAAACTCCTGCATTGCCTGTGTGACTTCTTCCTCCGTGGTGTCTTTGCCGATAACAAAATAGCGGATGCCCATATCCTCCAACAATCTCAGGGTCACTTCTCCCTGATAGATATGCTGGGGTTCATCGTGGATGCCCGGTTCGCCACGCCAGCCGACGACGAAGATCATGGGGATGGCGTAGACTTTATCGTTCAGCAGAGAAGCCACCGGGTTGATGATATTGCCCTCGCCGCTGTTCTGCATATAGACTACCGGAACTTTTCCGGTCGCCAGGTGGTATCCGGCTGCCAGGGCGGTACAGTTCCCCTCATTTGCCGCGATCACATGATGCTTCGGGTCGATGCCGTAGGTATACATCAGGTAATTGCAGAGGGCTTTCAATTGGGAATCCGGTACGCCGGTATAAAAGTCCGCATTTAAAATTTTCACAAAATTTTCTACTTTCATGAATCTACTCCTCCCCTGTCAGTTATATCTCGTCGATCAACGTAATAATATCCTTGATTGGCATGAGTCTGCTGTCCACTTCCTGTGCTCTGTGGTATTTCAGAATGTCTTCCGCGGTCTGCTGCATGGCAGGGAAGGCACTTCTGGTCAGCTGGTTGGCATAGATGACGATGTTGACGCCGTGGGCTGCCAGTTCACTCTCCGTGATGCTGTTAAATGAAGACGGCACCACCACGATTGGTGTCTTGGGATCTTCCGCGCGGAATTTATCACAGAACTCCAGAATCTCCTCCGGAGATTTCTTGCGACTGTGGATCATGATGCCGTCCGCTCCCGCTGCTACGAAGGCTCTGGCGCGGTTCAGTGCATCCTCCATGCCCCGCTCTAAGATCAGGCTCTCAATTCTGGCAATAATCATGAAATCATCGGTCAGCTGCGCCTTTTTCCCGGCAGCGATCTTGGCGCTGAAATTCTCGATGCTGTCCTGGGTCTGCTCCACATCCGTACCGAAGAGGGAATTTTTCTTAAGTCCCGTCTTGTCCTCAATGATGATGGCGGAGACTCCCATTTTCTCCAGAGTTCTCACCGTGTATACGAAATGCTCCGTCAGTCCGCCGGTATCTCCGTCGAAAATAATGGGTTTGGTGGTCACTTCCGTCACATCGTCGATGGTACGGAAACGGGAAGTCATGTCCACCAGTTCAATGTCCGGCTTGCCCTTCGCCGTGGAATCACACAGTGAGCTGATCCACATGGCATCGAACTGATCCAGCTCACCGTCGTGCTCCACGATGGTCTTCTCCGCAATCAGTCCGGTCAGTCCGCTGTGTACCTCCAGTGCTTTTACGATGGGACGGATCTCGATCAGCTGGCGCAGACGTTTTCTGCGGTATTCCGGCATCGCCAGTTTTTCCTTGATCTTCGTGTCGATCCGCTTGACCTCTTCATTATAGGTGTAGGGCACATCGATGATCTCGCCACCGTAGGCAGATAGCAGCATCTCCACGTTATCACGAATTGCCTTCAGGGGTCCTTCCAGCCAGTTGTCCCCGTGAATCACGTAGTCGGGATGCAGTTCCTCGATGACCTTATCATACATAACATCATCCTGTACCACCACGTTGCTGACCTCCGGAATGTCCTTTACCAGCTGTATGCGTTCTTCAAAGCTAATCGTAGGGAAACGGCTAAAACGTATCATGGCTTCGTCGCTTAAGACACCGATAGTCAGTTCTCCGTATTTTCTGGCTTCGCGGATAATATTGCGATGTCCTTCATGAATCACATCCGTACAAAAACAGGTATATACTCTCTTCACGATTACACCTCCTCGTATCTAGCGGGAATCTGAATATGATTTACTTCCAGCGCTTCCCGGAACACCTTGAAAAAGGCTTCAATATCCGGGCTGTCAATAGCTCCGAGAGCACACAATCTGAAGGTGTTGGTCGTGGAAATTTTGCCGGGATAAATGGTGAAGCCCCTCTCATAACAATAGTCATGCACCTTTTCAAAATCCCAGTTCGGATCATCAGGGTAACGCACGGATACCACCAGTCCCGACTGCCATTCTCTGCGGATCACATCCCGGAAGCCCAGTTCATCCAGTCCTTTATGGATTGCCTCGAATACTCTGGTGTGTCTCTCCCATTTGGCTTCCTCACCTTCTGCCCAGTACTCTTTCAGTGCCTGGATCGTAGCGTAGATGGTCTGTACCGGCGGGGTAAAATGCATCTCTCCCGTTCTCTGGAAGAAATCATACTGCTGATACAGATTGCAATAATAAGAACGCTTCGGATAATCTTTTGATGCCTCCAGGATCTCACGGCTGCCCACGACAAAAGAAAGTCCCGTCATCGCCATGAGACCTTTCTGTGCGGATGCCATACAGAAATCAATGTTGTCCTCCTCGATATGAATGGGACGCATGGCGTAGGTGGAGGTGGTATCCACAGTAAAGGTGGCATGATATTTATGAGCCAGCGCGCCAATCTCACGAATCGGATTCAGGATGCCGGTACCGGTCTCATTGTGGGTGGTATGTAATAGGGCAATGTCCGGATTCTCTTCCAGCGTCTGCTCCACTTTATCCAGATCCGGCAGCTCATCCACCGGGAATTTCAAGTCAATATAGGGCAATCCGTAGTACTGACATACTTCCACAGCCCGGGTGCTGTAGGCTCCGTTATCCACTACCAGTACTTTCCCGCCCGCAGGCAGCAGGGAACTGATACAGGCATCAATATTGATGGTACCGGAACCGCAGAACAGGACGCTGGTATACTTTTCCAGGTCTCCATGGACGATCTTTACCAGGTCCTCTCTGAGTCCCTTCATCAATCCGCCGAATTCTTTCTCTCTGGGGCAGATATCCGGCACGACCTGTGCGTATTTTACGGTATCTGTGGTGGTGGACGGTCCGGGATTCAACAAAATATTTCTCCTGACCGGTGTTTGTAACAGCTGCTCCATGATGGTGCTCCTCCTTTTGTTCACGTTCTTTTCTCATACGTTCATTTACACATTATTTATGTATACTAATTGAACGGTTTTTATTGTTTTTCGGCTAAAATTAGTACACAAAATGTCTGCGTTCCATTCGCAGACACTTTGTGCCAGACATGAACATATCATAATACCATTGCAGTAAAAATAGCAATACTATTTTTCTTTAAAATAACGAATCTGTCTCAAATAGAAAATAATTCCCAGTACGATCCATACGATCAATAACAGGTAAGACTCCTTACCAAAATGAACGCCGGAGAGTCCGGGGATCGGTACCAGCTGTAAGATCATAAAGGTTACGGAGATCACCACGCCGATCCATGCCACTGCTTTCAGGAATCCGGTGCCATCGCCGTCCCTGCGCATGGTCACCAGTGCGGAGGCGCAGGTGAAGAAGTAACCGATGGAAGCACCGATTGCGGACATATCCACGAACCATCCTAAAGCTTCTCTTCCCAGGATCGGTCCGGACAGAGAAATCAGGATGCAGAAGATCAACGCATTTTTCGGGGTACCGTGCTTAGCGTCCACTACGCCAAACCATTTTGGCAGATAACCGTCTCTGCTCATGGAGTACATCAGGCGGCTGGAAGCTAAGTAGAATCCCATGATACCGGACAACACCGCGCTGGATACCGCAGTACCTACGAGAATCTTGCCGGGCAGTCCCAGCAGCCGCTCCGCTGCCGCTAACAGAAGCCAGGGCGTGGATTCGCTCTGTACGATTAAATCCGGCCAGTTCTCCAGGGCTGCCGCAGCGATGGTATTGTTCGCCGTATAGACGAAGCATCCGAAGAGGATCGCTACCACCATGATCAGGCTGACCTTTTTATAGGAGAATTTGAACTCTTCCGCCGCCTGGGGAATCGTATCGAATCCGACGAATGCCCAGGGTGCAATGGCGAAGGTTGCAAGAATCGCCGAGGTGATCCCCGCACCACCCTCGTGGGCGAACACTTCCGCCGTAGTATAGGTGCCGTCGGAAAGTGCCTGCATGGCTGCCGTCTTGTTAAATCCCCACCAGGGAACCATGTTGGCTGTCGCAGCTTTTGCACTGAACAGTGCGGCAATCGTCAGGATCAGCACGGAGCCGCCCAGAAGAACCGCCAGAATCGTCTGTAAAATACCTGCTTTCTCCACGCCCAGGATATTCAACACACCGAAGAGGATCAGGATTGCCATAGCTAACAGCATCTCTCCCGCCCAGACATCGAATCCTGCGATCCGGTAATGAAATCCCCACTTTAAAATATCAAAGGGGCCGTCCAGTCCGTCCACGATCAGACCGATGGCGGTGGAATTCATGGGGACATTGGTCAGATATGCTGCAAGCAGAAACCAACCGCAAAGATAGGCTGAGGTCTTGCCGAAGCATGCCTTGGTAAAGGTAAATTCGCCGCCCGCCTTGGGGTATTTCGGCACCATGTAGGCATAGCTGAACGCAATGATAATCATTACCATGGCTCCCAGTGCCATCGCGATGGCGGTACCTGCCACACCGGAATTGGGGAGGAATTTTTTGCCGGGATTAATGAAAGATCCCCAGCCTACCACGCATCCGAAGGCAAGTGCCCATACATGCATGGGGCTCAACTGGCGTTTCAGTTCCTGCTTGTTTTCTTTTTGATTCATGTTCACATTCCTTTTCTAAATTTCTGTACTTTTATACATCATAAGTCTTATCGATGGCTTTCAGTTCCCGGAAGGTATCGATCTCGATGATATCATCTTCCTGACATTCCCTTACTTCCACTTTGTAATGCTTCTGGCAGAATACCAGCGGCACCTGCTCCCAGTAGCGCTCTTTGCCGCCGGGCTGTTCGTAGGTCATCTTGATATCATCCGACAGCTTGTGTCCGTCCTCTTCGTTCCAGTAGGAAATTCCCACCATCTGCCAGCAGTCCAGTCCGCCGACTTTCTCTTCCACGATGACGCCATCCTTAACCATGAAGCACCAGTCATCGGTACGATCCTTTTTGATTGCCAGGAAATCCGAGGTATAGTGGTACTTGGTAATGATCTTCGGGTTGGAGATCAGCAGATCCGCTTCGAAGACATAGGCATTGGAAAGCATATATCTTGCCACCATGGAGGAAGAAATGTTATTCGCCTCGTTGTACACCGGATTCTCCAGGAATTTGATCATAGGATATTTGTACAGCAGCTGGTCAAACTGCTCTGCCAGATAACCACGGACGATGTAGATCTCATTGATACCGGCTTCCAGGCAGGCATCGATCAGTCCGTCGATAATACGCTGACCGTGCACACGTACCAGGGGCTTCGGCGTGTTAAAAGTAATGGGCACCAGACGGCTTCCGAATCCTGCGGCAATGAAGATGGCACGCTTCGCACGGTAAGGCTCCAGTGCGGAAATGCCGGAATTGGTGATCTCTCCATCTGCAATATACTGCAGTTCGGTCAGTTCCTGCATAACACGGTTTACGGTTCCAAGGGAGTGTCCTGTTTTCTCTCCTAACTGTCTCTGGGACAGCGCACTTTTTTCTTCTGCCAGGACAGATAACACATCAAATTGTTTTCTGGTTAAGGTATGATTCATCTTCTGCTTCCTTTCTGTTTTTCTGTTTTTTATTCCGTCATTTCTATCGGATCTCTGCCAGGTCGTAAGGAGTTGCCTGGTATACATAGTAATTCAACCAGTTGCTGTAGAGGTTATTACAATGGGATCTCCACTGTAACAGAGGTCTCTGCTCGGGATCGTCATTCGGATAATAATTATAGGGGATCTGGATGGGCAGTCCCTTATCCAGGTCTCTGTGGTACTCATTGTTCAAGGTATAACGATCGTATTCCGGATGTCCTGCCACGAAGATCTTCTTGCCCTCCTCCGCGATCGCCAAAAATACGCCGGCTTTCTCGGATTCCGCCAGAATCGTCAGATCCTTACAGGCATGAATGGCTTCCGAGGGGGTCTCGGTATGGCGGCTGTGAGGAGCCATGAAAATATCGTCAAATCCCCGCACTAACGGCACTTTCCGGTTGGATACTTTATGAGAATAGACACCAAACAGTTTCTGTGGCAGCTGTCTCTTATTGATGCCGTAATAATGGTAGAATCCCGCCTGTGCCGCCCAACAGATATGTAGTGTGGAGGTCACGTGGGTCTCCGCCCAGTCCAAGATCTGACAGGTCTCGTCCCAGTAATCCACTTCTTCAAAAGTGATGTCCTCCACCGGTGCTCCGGTGACGATCAGTCCATCGAAGGTCCGGTCTTTGATCTCATCAAAGGTGGTGTAGAATTTATTCAGATGGCTGGCAGGTGTATTCAATGACACATGGGTCTTGGTATTCATAAAAGTTACATCCACCTGTAACGGTGTGTTAGATAATGCACGTAGCAGCTGCAATTCTGTGTCCTGCTTCACCGGCATGTTATTTAAGATCAATACCTGCAGGGGACGCATATCCTGATGTACCGCACGGAATTCATCCATGACGAATATATTCTCGTTCTCCAGTATCTCTTTGGCAGGCAGATCATTTTGTGTTTTGATAGGCATTTTATTTTCCTCCGGGTCTTTCTCTAACTTACTCCTCGTAAGGGATATGATAAGTTTTCAGGAAATCCGCCTCCGTCAGGATGGGAACCTGAAGCTCTTTCGCTTTTTTATTTTTGGAAGAAGTCGAGGTAATGTCATTGTTGATCAGGCAGGTGGTCTTGCTCGTCACACTACCGGTGACTTTGCCGCCTCTCTCTTCGATGACTTCTTTTAAATCATTACGGCTGGCGTAATGGTTCAGGCTTCCGGTCACGACGAAGCTCATGCCGGATAACGTCTGCGCATTCTCGTCTACCTTAGGCACCTCAATGGTCAAGAACTGTTTCAGGTGTTCGATCTGCTCCAGATTCTCCGCATCGGACATGTATTCCGCAAATGCCGATGCCAATACTTCCCCCACACCGGGTACCGCGCTTAAGGTCTCCACATCCGCTTTCTGCATTTTCTCCAGATCATAATCAAAATATCTGCAGAGCACTTTGGCATTAGCGACACCGATGCCTGCGATTCCCAGTCCGTAGATCAGACGGGGCAGCGTCGTATGTCTGGCGGTCTCAATGCTGTCTATCATATTCTGATAGGACTTCTCGCCGAAGCCTTCCATCTGTGTGATAACTTCCTTATAACGGTCCAGTCGGAACAGATCCGCATATTCATGGATAAATCCCTGATCGATCATTTTCTCCAGGGTTGCCTCGGAGAGCCCATCGATATTCAGGGCATCGCGGCTCACGAACAAAGTGTACGCCTTAATCTCCTTCGCCGGGCATTTCTCGTTGGTGCAATACAGGGTCTGTACTTCATTCATCTGTCGGATCTCGGTGGGCTGTCCGCAGACGGGGCATACCTTCGGGATCTCCACATTGTCACTGCCGGTGAGGTTCTCCGCAATCTGGGGAATGATCATATTCGCCTTATAGACCGTGATATGATCGCCGATTCCCAGCCGCAATCCCCGCAAAATGCTGATATTGTGCACCGATGCACGGCTGACGGTCGTGCCCTCCAGTTCCACCGGTTCAAAGATTGCCACCGGATTGATCAGACCGGTACGGCTGGCGCTCCATTCGATCTCTTTTAATGTCGTCTCCCGCAGTTCATCCGCCCATTTAAAAGCGATGGAATCTCTGGGGAATTTCGCGGTTCTGCCCAGGGACTGACCGTAGCTGATACTTTCATAAGTAAGTACCAGTCCGTCGGACGGAATATCATAATGTTCGATCTTGTGTTCAAAATCTTCGATGGCGGACAGAATGTTTTCTTCCGTCACCGCCACGTGTTCTACTACTGCGAAGCCCTGCTCCTGTAAAAAAGCAAACTGCGCTTCCTTGGAATCATGGAAATCCACGTCGTCCGCTTTTACCAGGGTAAAGGCATAAAATCTCACGTTACGTTTTGCCGTGATCTCGTTATTCAACTGTCGCACCGAACCGCTGCACAGGTTCCGGGGATTCTTGTATTTTGCCTCCGCATCCGCGATCTCCCCGTTGATTTTCTCGAAATCACTGTAGGTGATGACCGCTTCCCCACGCAGGATCAGTTCTCCCGTATAGGAAATATTTAACGGCAGATTCTTAAAAGTACGTGCGTTATTCGTAATCACTTCGCCGATCTCGCCGTTTCCTCTGGTCACCGCTTTTGCCAGTTTTCCATCATGATATGTCAGTACGATGGTCAATCCGTCCAGTTTCCAGCTTAAAATTGCAGGATTGCCTTGCAGCCAGTCACGCAGTTCTTCGCGGCTTTTCGTCTTGCCGAGAGACAGCATGGGGCTCTCGTGACGCTCCTTGGGCAGCTCATCCACCGCTTCGTAGCCCACATTTACGGTAGGGCTGTTCGCCAGCGTAACACCTGTCTCTTTTTCCAGTTCCACCAGTTCGTCATAGAGCTTATCGTATTCGTAATTGCTCATGATCTCCCGGTCTTTGGCATAATAGCTCTCCGAAGCCGCATTCAGTTGTTCTACCAGATATTTGATCCGGTCTATTTTGGTAGACTGCATATTGTGTTCCTGCCTTTACATATTTGTTGTAACTATTCAGAACCCCATTCGCAAAATCGCCTCTGCGAGGCTTTACTTTTGCTCATGTGGTTACTTCGCCAAATTAATATCATCTAAGTCTCTTTTGAATGCAAGCATTCATCGAGACTTAGCTGATACTTAATGGCTCTGAATAGTTACATTTTATTTACGATTTGACATTCCGGTATCCGCAAGAAGCTTTTCCAGTTCTTCTCCGGTGACCTCCCGCCACTCTCCGGGCTTTAGATTTTCCAGTCGGATATTCATGACGCGGATCCTTTTTAAGGATCTTACTTTTGCACCACAGGCTTCACACATCCTGCGGATCTGTCTGTTGACTCCCTGAGTCAGTATAATTTGGAATGTAAATTTTCCGATTTTTTCTACCTTACACTCTCTTGTAGTGATATCCAGATCTTTCAGATAAATACCTTTTGCCATTTTCTCCAAAAAATCAGGTGTTATTTCTCTGTCGATCTTTACAATGTATTCTTTTTCATGACGGTTGGCTCCCCGCATCATGGCATTGATCAGGTCACCGTCGTTGGTCATAAGGATCAAACCTTCGGAGTCCTTGTCCAGGCGTCCGGCATACGTCACCCGCTCCGGGCACCGGATCATGTCAGTGATCTTCTTCTGCGCATGAGGATCCCGCTCCGTGCAGGTGACACCTACCGGTTTGTAGAAGGCAAGTACTTTGTAGGTCTGTTTTCCCTGTAAAATCTTCTTTCCGACCTGTACGGTGTCCGTCTCTTCCACCTGTTGTCCCATTCCGGCGACCTGCCCATTGACCAGTACCTGTCCCTGTTCGATCAACTTGTCCGCATCTCGCCTGGAGCACACGCCGCACTGTGCCAGATATTTATTCAACCGCATTCTGTGTCCTCTCTGCGGTGTCCGCCGCCTCAAAATCACCGAGGCTCTTCACCTTGGGAATTCCGTTGCCATTCGCTACGCCGAGCTTTGCCGTCTCATCCGCCAGCTCATTGTATTTTACTTTGGAATGTGCCGGTACTTTCGTAAAGCGGATCTGTATCTTCTCTCCCCATAGACGCATGGTCTGTGCATATTTCTGTGTCAGTTCGTTTTTGCTCTTCCACGCACCGGTGACCCATTTTTCGATTCCCTCGTAATCGTAACGGAGCTCGATGGCGCGAAAACCGCTGTTTAGTGCAAACCGCACCGCATACATGGCGCCCAGCATCTCCCCGGAGACATTTCGCTGTTTCAGAGAGTCCGGGTTGTCGCCGTTACCGTATTCCGTATAGATCCGCCCGTCGGGGAGGATAAAAATGCAGCCAAAACCGTATTTTTTCAATGCATCCTGATAGCTTCCGTCCACATAAGCCAGAAGCTCTCCCGGTGCCGGTCGGTCTTTGCTTTCCGCATTTTCCGGGTATCTTCCCAGTCCCTGCCATTCTGCCATAGTCTGTCTCCTTTTCCTGTCCGGTGCGTTTATTTACCGGATAAAGTTCGTCTTCTGCGCCGGTTCTCTCTCCGGGAAGTTCACGCCGGCGGCTTTCCCTGCTTCAATGCATTTTAACAGCCATGCCATATTATTGCCCAGGGTACGCATGGTCTGCATGCCTTCCAGATCCTGTCTTACCTCTTCCGGGGTATTGCCGTGCACCTGGTTCCAGTACTGGCTGGATACCACCGGCATACAGTTGATGGTAAAATATTTGTTCAGCTGGTCAAAGGCTGCGGAGGCTCCGCCACGTCTGCAGCTGACGATGCAGGCGCCGGGCTTGCCCTGGAAGATTGCTCCCCTGCCATAGAACGCACGGTCTAAGAAAGAAGTAATCATACCGGATGCCGATGCGTAATGTACGGGAGATCCGAATACGAAGCCGTCAGCGTTCTTCGCTTTTTCCACGAATTCATTGACGCCGTCCTCCCGGAAACATTTTCCGGTCTTTAAGCAGGCGCCGCAGCCGATGCAGCCGGCGATGGGCTGTACGCCCACCTGGATGATCTCTGTCTCGATACCGTTCTTCTCCAGCGCTCCCGCTACTTCTTCCAATGCGGTATAGGTGCAGCCCTTTGCATGTCCGCTTCCGTTCACCAGTAATACTTTCATTGTTCTCTACCTCTTTTTCTCAAAATATGTTATGATTTTTCTGATCCTGAAATACGACAAAATCAGAAAGGTTATCTCTTATGAATCGCAGAATTTTATCTTTTGTTCTATCGCTCCTGCTTTTAGGATGCGCCGTGCGCCTGCTGTCCGCTTATGTGATACAGCTGTATTTCGTATCCGGAGATTCCATGGCGCCGACTTATACTTCCGGTCAGCCGGTCCTTATCCAAAAATGGGGAATGCCGGAGGATCTCACCAGAGGCGATGTGGTCATTATCCAACATGAAGACCTTCATCGTGATATTGTAAAACGTATCGTTGCCCTGCCGGGGGATACGGTGCAGATTACAGACGGCATTCTCTATATTAATGGTATTCCCGAAGACAATACTCACCAGCTGCCTGCCATGGAAGATCCCGGCAATGCTGCCTCTCCCATCACTTTGGGTGCCGGAGAATACTTCGTCCTCGGAGACAACCGCAACGCAAGCACCGACAGCCGTTTTGACGAAGTGGGGATCATCTCCTCCGATAGTATACGGGGAAAGGTTATCGATTAAACTCCCTGCCCGTAGGCACCATCGTGGTCATGTCCTGCGCGTGACCCTTCTGTATATATTCTGTCATGCTTCTTTCGCTGCCGGGGGCATATTCTAAGAATCTTCTTTCTCTGCTGTCTCCCTCTTTCCAGTCAAATACAGCATCGCTCTGTGCCCCATCCAGCAATCGTACATAGGCCGACTGCAAATCCTCATAGCTGACCGGTGCTTCCGATACCTGCATGGTATCATGATGCTCCTCTCTTCCTTTGACCAGCAGCAGTGCTGCCTGTCTTAAGAAGTCCTCTTCTTTTTCTCCCATGCCGTTATATCCATGATCCGCCATGACGATCAGTGCGGTATTATCGTAAGCCCCGCTGTCCTTCAATGCCTGAATGTAATTGGCAGCAAGTGTTATGGATGCCTCCATGCTCTGGCGATAGGAGCCATGCTCCACACCTATGATATTCGCATCCTTATCATAAATAAACGGTGCATGTGCCCCATTCAGATGAATGAAGCGGAACTGATTCCCGGTAAGATCCATGCTTACTCCCTGCGCCGCCAGGTCTTCCTTAAACGCCGTATTATCCGCAGTAAAGGCTTTCGCATCGGATCCTTCCGGATAAGATACCCTGAGTTCATTAAAATACACCTCTTTAATGACACAGTACCGCTTCAAATCATAAGGTGCATAACGGAAGCCTACTAATTTCAGCTCCTGCTTGGCCAGTTCCAGGTACGAGCTGGGACGAACCTTCGTAAAATAGACATTATCAAAATTGTCCACAATAGAACTGTCCTGTGCCCGAATATCATCTTCATAGAGATTGATCTGATAGTCTCTGCTCTTCAGTTCGTTCCACAGTGGAGCTTCTCTGTAGACCCTGTCCAGATATTCCTGAAAAGAGCCTTCATTCTCATACCATTCACCGGATAAGATGAAGGGAATGGCATTCAGCGTGCTGGTATAAGTTCCCGTAGTATTTTCAAAATACGTAAAATCCCCGAAAGCATCACGGTATTCCGGGTGTTCCTCCAATAGTGAGGTAAACTCCCTGGAATCCGCAGTATCCAGCACCAGAATCACAAAATTATCATCCTGTGACAGTTCAAATTCTTCTTCCACACTGACATGCAGATGCAGTTTGGATTGCAGCGCCCCGCTGGTCAGAACCGTACTGCATGCGGTCACTAACAGCATAAGCGTCATACACCCGCTGACAAACATTACCGCATGGATGAATTTCTGTTTTTTCAATACGATCATTGCCACAATCACAACGATTGTCACCACTGCCCACAGAATCAGTGTATCCTTACGGAGAATGTCATATTTTCCCCACCAAATCGAAGTACCGTCCAGTGTCGGCAGACGGTCAATCATAAAATTACCCTGGACATACGTACAGATAAAAAGTATCAGTCCTCCTGCCAGCAGGATCCGGTACACGTACGGATGAATCAGCAAGGCAATCAGGTATACCACAAAAAGAACTATAAAGCACACCGCAAACATTCCAAGTGCTGTGAGAAACAATGTGGAGAAATCAAACCAGAATTCAGAAACATTCGCGCAGTACAGATCCACCGGTGCATACAGAAAAATCAAAAAGCTGATTGCCAGGGATACGAATACCCCCGGCAACAGCTGTCCGCCCGTTATTTTTTTCCTAATGCTATTTTTACTCACACTTATTCTCCCTGTTATACAGTTTTCTGATGCTTCCTAACGGTTATATTCTCTTCCGGTCAGAACCATCGTATCCATGTCGGATGCATAGCCGGTCTGCATATACTCCTGCATATGGCTATCATCAAGGAAGGAGTATCTCAGGAAGCGACGCTCTCTTACATCGCCTTCCTTCCAGTCAAAGACGGAATCACTCTGTTTTCCATCCAGCAATCTTACATACGCCTCCTGCAGATCTTCAAAGCTGATCGGTGCCTGCGATATCTGCATGGTGTCATGATGCTCTTCTCTTCCCTTGATCAGAAGAAACGCACACTGTCTCATCCATGTAGCCTCTCCGCTCTGTCCAAGACTTCCGTTAAATCCATGATCCGACATTATAATAACAGCAGTATTGTCATAAGCCCCACTGCTGCGCAGCTGTTCTACATAATCCATCGCTCCGGCCAGGGTTGCCTGGGTACTCTGCTCATAAGTTCCGTCCCATTCATTGATAATATTCATATCCTTATCATAAATATAAGGCACATGGGCACCGTTCAGATGAATAAATTTGAACTTTTTGGAAGAATCCTCTGTGGTAATGCCCACAGTATCCAGCCGTCCTTTAAATATATGATCCAGTTCGCTGCTGCTGACTTCCTCGCTGGTGTTCTCCACCTTAATCAGCTCTGCAAAGGCAGCCGTCTTGAAGGTACATTTTTTCTTCAGGTCAAACGGCGCATAGCGGAAGCCGATCAGCTTCAATAAAGGCTTGGTAAATCGGGTGTAGGAGCTCAGCTTCAGATCCACTCTGTGAATATTACTAAACATTGCAGCCACATCATCATCCATATATAGCTCGGAATCGCAGAGTTCCATGTTGTATCCACGCTCCTGTAACGTGCGGAATAACGGCGACACCTGATACATCCGTTTCATGTAATCATCAAACGGCTCATCGTTTTCATACCATTCTCCGGACAAAATATACGGCACAGATCTCTCGGTACAGGAATAAGCTCCCACCGTATTTTCAAAATAAGTAAAATCCCGGAAAGTCTCATAATACTCGGGATGATCGGCAAGCAGCTCCGTAACGGTTCTGGAATCTACGGTATCCAGCAGCAGAATTACAAAGTTCTGGTCTTCCGACATTACGAACTCTTTATCCGCCCCATACTGGTAATGCACCTTCTCCTGTAATGCCCCGCTGGTAAACACCACGCTGACAGCCGTAATCAGGAGCATCAATGTCAATCCGCCGCTCAAATACATAACCGTTTTGGACAGCAGATCCTTTTTCAGGAAAATGTACATCAATACAACAATGATCAGTCCGATGCCCCAGAGGACAAAATCCTCCGTCCGCAGTACCGTATACTCTTCCCAGCGAATCGATGTTCCGTCCAAAGGTGGCAGATTCTTCACCAGGAAATTGCCCTGAATATAAGTACAGAGTAATCCCAGAAATCCCACGGCTAATCCGATACGGTACAGAATCGGATGGATCAGCCACATCACAAAATATGCCAGGCACATCACGATAGCCGCAATCAGGAACAGTCCCAGCGATGCCCTGATCAATATTCCGAAATCAAACCAGAATTCCGATATATTACTGCAATACAGATCCACCGGTGCATACAGGAATA
>CAVJMX010000063.1:0-16940 GCA_963650795.1 Bacteroidales bacterium H4 | reverse complement strand
ATGATGTGGTGCTGGGCACGGCATCCATAGATTTCACGGCTTCGGAGAAGGGAAGCAGTGTGTTCCAGGACGAGACTGCAGAGACGACGGATGCGGCAGAGGCTACAGCGGCGACGGAAGGAACGGACAGTACCGGAGCAACAAAAGAGACGGAGACGGCAGCCAGCGAGACAGTAGGAGACAGTGACAACAGCGGCATTCCCACAGCCACCGGACAGACGACTTCCGGAGAGGAGGACACAGCTTCCGGCGGTCCGGCAGTGATTTTTATTAATGTGGTAAAGGTATTTTTCTGGATCCTGGGAATCGCTGTAGTGATCTTCCTGATCTTATTGTTACGGGCGTTTCTCAAGAATTATCACTTTGCCCACCGCAGTACCAGACTAACCTGGCGTTTTAACCGCAGAAGGAAGCGTTCCAGATCCCGTTATCGTTCCGTGGATCAGGATCTGCAGAGCAGACGTAAGGAAGCCATCCGACAGGCGAAGAAGAGGCGCAAGCCCAAGAAGCCCAACCGCTTCCGTGACTTGGATTTCTAAGAAAATAATTAAGGCATGTCCCGTTATGTGATATCACAAAACGGGGCATGCCTTTTATAGTAGTGATTGCTTTATTTGTTTAATAAATATTCTGCCAGATCCACGGCGGTATCCACATGCTCTGCATTTGCGTAGATGCCCATGACAATGCCGTCTCCGCGGAAGTAATAGTTGTCGGTCAGATCCTTACAGTCGGTCAGGCAGATGCCTACCGGTACGGGATCCTGCATTTCTTCCGGGTGAAGCGGATTGGGATATTCCGGCGTGTAATCGGTGTTCATATCATCATTTGCTGATTCGATTGCCAGTACCACTTCTCTGTCTACATAATAGAAATAGGGTTCTAATGCCTGAATCTGTTCGTCTGTGAGGATGTCCCGCAGGTCATAGAAGAGACTGCTGTTGGCGTATTTTTGGAAAGAACCAAAATCCGTGATCATGCTGTCTAATTCATTCGCGGCAACATATACCATCAGCTTCTGGGAGGAAGTGACGGAGGTCTCATCCATGCTGTCTTCTGTGATACGGATGGAAGTATCGAAAGTGATGTCGCTGGTATTCAGATCGATGCCCTCTTTTTCGGCGAAATCCGCAATGAAATCCGGCTGCTCCGAAGACATCTGGTCGTAGAGACTGGCATTTAACAAAACCGCTTCAAAAGCCGAATCCTTCCGGTTCACGAGCTGATAAATGAAGCTTACGATCATGCCGATCACCACTACGGAGATGATCACGTGCCATTTGTAATAATACCAGAAATACGCCATTTTCTGTTTGGGAGTACCGTTTTTCAACGCTTCCCGTTCTTCTTTGAATTCATCCATTACTGCCATGGGAAAGGTCCGCCTTTCTGTCCGAAATCTGTTAGATTATACTAAATATCATAAAAAACACAATACATTCATGATAAAGGTTCCGTATCCGAAAGTCAATGAAGTAAGTATGAGAGGATTCTAAAAAAAGAATTAAAAATCAGGAGAAACACGCGCCATGCCTTGCAAGTTCCGACCGGATGATATATTATAGTAGACATAACACAGGGTTTTGTCTATCGACGGACAAAACGCGATATAGAACGAATTATAATAAAAGAGAAAAGGAAACGAAAAATGAGTGATTCATACGTAGAATGTTTGGTAAAAGCAAAACAGCCCGCGTGGGCAAAAATTTTGAAGATGTTATTGATCGTACTGACAGTGTTAAGCTGTCTGGTAATGTTCGTATTTATTATTTTCCTGCCCATCGCACTGGCAGCAGGTGTGGGAGCATATTTCCTGAACATGTACACGGATCTGGAGTATGAGTATCTCTATCTAGACAAGGAACTGTCCATTGACAAGATCATGGCGAAGAGCAAGAGAAAGCGTGTCGGCACCTACAGCATTGACCGCATGGAGGTGTTTGCTCCGGTATTTTCCTATCATCTGGATAATTTCAAGAACCGTCAGGTGAAGGAGAAGGACTACAGCATTGGCGAGGTACTGCAGCCGGATGGTCGTTATGCCATGTATTATGAGGGCGGCGAGAAGATCATTTTAAGCCCCAACGAGGAACTGGTGAAGGTGCTCAAGAGCGTGGCACCCCGTAAGGTATTCAGTGAATAATCTAAAGGCTTCGATACCGGATGGTATCGGAGCTTTTATTGTTTTGGAAAATAAATGATAAAAATATTGAGAAAAAATATAAGATATCCGGTTGACAGCTATCGGAAACTTTGCTAAACTCATAGAAATGCCATAAGTAGAACAAATAGATAATATAATTACAACTTATGACAATATAGTAAATCATTCACAAATCTTATCAAATGAACACAGGAGGAGAGAAAATGGGACAGATTATTGGTGAAGGCATTACCTTTGATGACGTACTGCTCGTACCGTCTTATTCTCAGGTAGTCCCCAATCAGGTGGATTTGACCACATGGCTGACAAAGAAGATCAAGCTGAACATTCCTATGATGAGCGCAGGAATGGATACTGTTACCGAGCATCGCATGGCAATCGCTATGGCAAGACAGGGTGGTATCGGTATCATTCATAAGAATATGTCTATCGAAGCACAGGCAGAAGAGGTAGACAAGGTAAAGCGTTCCGAGAATGGTGTCATCACCGATCCTTTCTCTCTGTCTCCCGAGCATACACTGGCAGACGCAGATGCACTGATGGCGAAGTTCCGCATCTCCGGCGTACCTATCACCGAGGGCAGAAAATTGGTCGGCATCATCACCAACCGTGATCTGAAGTTCGAGACCGATTTTACCAAGAAGATCAAAGAGTCCATGACCAGCGAAGGTCTGATCACCGCTCCCGAAGGCATCACTCTGGAAGAGGCTAAGAAGATCCTGGCAAAGGCAAGAAAAGAAAAGCTTCCCATCGTGGACAAGGACTTTAACTTAAAGGGTCTGATCACTATCAAAGATATTGAGAAGACCATCAAATATCCTCTGGCAGCCAAAGATTCCCAGGGCAGACTGCTCTGCGGCGCCGGCGTAGGTATCACCGCTAACGTGCTGGATCGTGTGGCAGCTCTGGTGGCAGCCAAGGTCGATGTCATCGTACTGGATTCCGCACACGGTCATTCCCAGAACGTATTGAACTGCCTGAAGATGATCAAAGAAAAATATCCCGATCTGCAGGTGATCGCAGGTAACGTAGCTGCCGGCGATGCTACCCGTGCACTGATCGAGGCAGGCGCAGATGCTGTTAAGGTAGGTATCGGACCCGGTTCCATTTGTACCACACGTGTGGTTGCAGGTATCGGTGTTCCCCAGGTAACCGCTATCATGGACTGCTATAATGTAGCAAAAGAATACGGTATTCCCATCATTGCTGATGGCGGTATCAAGTATTCCGGAGATATTACCAAGGCAATCGCAGCCGGTGGCAACGTATGTATGATGGGTTCCATGTTCGCAGGATGCGAGGAGAGCCCGGGAGAATACGAGCTGTTCCAGGGCAGAAAATACAAGGTATACCGTGGCATGGGTTCTATCGCAGCTATGGAGAACGGCAGTAAGGATCGTTACTTCCAGGAGAATGCGAAGAAACTGGTACCCGAAGGTGTCGAGGGTCGTGTGGCTTACAAGGGCAGCGTAGAAGATACCGTATTCCAGTTACTCGGCGGTCTTCGTTCCGGTATGGGTTACTGCGGTGCGAAGGATATTGAGACTCTGAAGGAGACCGGCAGATTCGTGAAGATCTCTGCTGCATCCCTGAAGGAGAGCCATCCTCATGATATCCATATCACCAAGGAAGCTCCGAACTACAGTGTGGATGATAAATAAGTTGTAAGAAAATAAATTAAAAAACTATTGTAAGTAGAAGACTTCTATGCTAAGCTAAATGCAAAGCATAGAAGTTTTCTATTTTCTACAGATATCTTGTAAAGTTCTGAATAGCAAGTCGGAAAGTCCATGCTTTTATTCCAATTTACAACATTCTAAAATAACAGCAGGATTCATGACGTGGTAATTCAGTACTTTGTGTGGGAATACCTGATTTTTGGTGCTGTAACAAACAGAGAGAGGAGTTCTATGGGAAAGGGTGTAAATATGTGTAAAGCATTGGAAGATTTGCTAGCGATAGAACGGGAAAAGGGCGAGAAGCTTGGAATTGAACAGGGCATTGAACAGGGCATTGAGCAAAATACTTACCATATGATCTGGAATATGCTGTTGCCAGCTCTCCGCAGGCATATACAAACTTGTTAAAATAAAATGGTCTGACGAATTTATTGTTACTCCGTCATCCCCGGTTTCGTCAAAATATGCTATATATGTTTGCATCAGTTCTCCTTTCGTATCCAGGCATTTAGCGTTATTCATTTTTTTACCATTGAAAACTATGGTGATTCACCAAAATATTTAAAACAAATAAGATTTGAAATAGAAAATCTACTTATAGATAGAGAATAGCAAAACACTCTTTGCTTGTCAACATGGCAAAATAGCAATATATCAAACGAAATTAAACTTTCACACATTACAGCGATAGCGAACTAATCTGTTGACGATAAGCCATTTCTTGTATATAATAGGTCGTATCACTGTATACATTCAAACTACCTATGAGGAGGCTGTTATGACAGGAAATACGCTGGGCTGGGTAATTGTGGCATTTGTGCTGTACTTACTCATGATGATCGCCATTGGAGCGTTCTATGCAAAAGGAAATAATAATTCTGAAGATTACTTTTTAGGAGGCAGAAAGCTGAACGGTTTCGTCGCTGCACTGTCTGCACAGGCATCGGATATGAGCGGATGGCTGTTGATGGGTCTGCCGGGAGCGATTTACTTGACAGGTGTCGGCGGTGACGGTTGGATCGCCATCGGACTGTTTATCGGTACGACACTGAACTGGCTGTTCATTGCCACTAAGCTTCGAAGATATACAATCCGGGCGAACAACTCCGTGACGCTGCCGACGTATTTTGAGAACCGTTTCCATGATGAGAAGAAGGTATTGATGACCGTTTCTTCTGTGACGATCGTAGTATTTTTTCTGGTATATTGTGCATCTGCACTTTCCGCCGGCGGTCAGCTGTTTGAATCTGTGTTCGGTATTGATTATCATGTGGCTCTGACCATCGGTGCACTGGTAGTACTGGTATATACGTTTTTGGGCGGCTTCATGGCTGTGTGTGTAACTGACTTTGTCCAGGGTACGATGATGTTGGTGGCGATCCTGGCAGTACCGCTGTTCGCATATCATTTCCTGACAAGCGGTGGCACTACCCTGACAGCAGGATTGGAAGCCAGCGGTGCCGACAGCACTAATTTCCTCAACCTCATGAAGAACGGTGACGGCAGCAACAATATTGTCAGCGTGATCTCCGGTCTCGGCTGGGGACTGGGATACTTCGGTATGCCCCACATTCTGGTAAGATTCATGGCAGTCCGGGATGAGAAAGAAATGACGAAGTCTAAAGCTACCGCCATTAGCTGGGTAGCATTATCCTTAGGCTTTGCAGCATTCATCGGCGTACTGGGCAGAGCTTACCTTCCGGAGCTGATGAATGGCAATAACGAAAAAGTATTCATCGAGATGATCAAGAAGGTATTTACCGTGGAACTGCCCGCACCTTTCATCGCAGGACTGTTCCTCTGCGGTATCCTGGCAGCGATCATGTCCACCGCGGATTCCCAGCTGTTAGTCAGCGCTTCCAGCGTAGCGGAAGATATTTTCAAAGGGCTGATCAAAAAGGATGCGGATGACAAGTCCGTTATGAACGTCAGCCGTGTCACCGTACTGGTGGTAGCTGTGCTGGCTTACATCATCGCATGGAATCCGAACAACACCGTCATGGGCCTGGTATCCAACGCCTGGGCGGGATTAGGCTCCGCGTTCGGACCTCTGGTAGTGATGTCCTTATATTGGAAGAGAACCAACTTCCTCGGAGCCGTGGCAGGTATCGTCACCGGCGCCCTGACCGTGATCCTCTGGGACTACATCCCTCTCGTGGGAGGACAGACCCTGGGCAAAGCTACCGGCTTATATTCTCTGGTAGTAGGCTTCGGACTGGGACTCATCGCAATCATAGCAGTCAGCCTTGCAACCAAGGCTCCTTCGGAGGAAATGCTGCAGGAGTTCGAGGACGTGAAGGCGAACAGACTGTAAATAAAATTTCCAATAAATTTTCAAACGAATCTATTCAAGACATCCGGCGGACTTCACTGCCGGATGTCTTATTTTCTAAATCCTATCTAAAAAAATGACACCCAAACAACAAAACGAACCTTATACTTTCGCAAAAATTTTTCTAGGATAGTAGTATCAGAAAATATAGTGAGGAACAGGCGTATGAGACAAATAGAGTTTACAGATACCAAAGGCAGCTTTCAGCTTCATTCTGCACAGCGCTATCCGGGCTTGTATTTCCCCATCGCAGGGGAATGCGGACTGAAAAGTGCATTGACACCGGAACTGGGTGGGGATGCCAAACTGGATCAGAATCATTTCCTGTTAGAACCTGCCAGCATGGGGAACCTGAATGCCGCAAATGGCAGCCGGAACTTCTGGTGTGTCCTGGAGGATGGAAGACTGTGGTCAGTGACCGGTCACAGCCCGATGCAGGAGGCACTCCGGTTCACAGAGGAGGAAGAGGACGTTACGGTGTCCGCGGGGTATATGTGGCATACCGTGACGAGACAGGGGACAACGTTTCCGTTGAAATCATCGGTCACTTCCCTTATCCCTTATCAGAAAAATATGGAGATTCACAGAATAGAGATCACCAACACGGGAGAAGATGCGTTGACCTTCCGCCCGGCAGCGGCGATCCCCATCTATGGAAGAAGCGCAGATAATATCAGGGACCACAGACATGTGACCTCTCTGTTGCACCGGGTAACGGTAACGGAAGGCGGTGTGCAGGTGTGCCCTACATTTTCTTTTGATGAAAGAGGACATCAATTAAACAGAGAGATCTATTTTGTCAACGGAATGACGGGTGACGGGAGACTTCCGGAGAGCTTTGAACCGGAAGTGGCGGAATTCATAGGAAGCGGCAGCTTGTCCCGCCCGGAAGCTCTGCTGCGTGGAAGCGAGGGCAGACAGCCCGGCTATCGGGTGAACGGACAGGAAGCGCTGGGCGGACTGTATTTTACACAGCAGACATTGCAGCCGGGAGATCGGGCGGCATACTTCCTGTTCCTGGGAGCGGCACACAGCACAGAAGAGATCTCCATGATGTTATCGGATTATACTTCCGGTGAAAGTGTGGAGTGGGAGCTGGAGCGTACCAGGCAGTACTGGGAGAATAAGGTAAATATCAGCCTTCATACCGGAGACGAGCGTTTTGACCAGTTCATGAACTGGGTGAACTTCCAGCCGGAACTGCGCAGGATCTACGGCTGTTCCTTCCTGCCACACCATGATTACGGCAAGGGCGGTCGCGGATGGAGAGATCTGTGGCAGGATTGTTTGGCGTTGCTTTTGATGAATCCCGGAGGAGTACGGCAGATGCTGCTTGGCAATTTCAGTGGGGTGAGAATCGATGGCAGCAATGCGACGATCATCGGGGAGCATATCGGAGAATTCAAAGCAGATCGGAACTCGATTCCCCGCATGTGGATGGATCACGGCATGTGGCCTTATCTGACCACCCGGCTGTATATCGACCAGACCGGTGACCTGGACATCCTGAATCAGCAGATTGGCTACTTCAAGGACGGTCATGTACTGCGCTGTCAGGGACAGGATCCGCAGTGGGAAGAGGGAGAATATAGGCAGAAGGATACGAAGGGCAGAGATTATACCGGAACCGTTCTGGAACATTTACTGCTGCAGCATCTGACCGCATTCTGGGAAGTGGGAGAGCATAATCATATCCGCCTGCGGAATGCGGACTGGAACGATGCGCTGGACATGGCACCGAACCGGGGCGAAAGTGTGGCATTTTCCGGCGCCTATGCAGGGAATCTGTTAGGACTGGCGGATCTGATCGAGGAATTAAGGAACAGAGGTCACGAAGAGTTCCGCTTCCTGCAGGAGATGGAGATCCTGTTCACGGAAGACGGGGAGCTCTATGATAACGTAACGGCAAAACAGCAGCTGCTACAGCAATATCTGGAGAAATGTACTCATGAGGTCAGCGGCAACAGCATCTGTGTGGATGCCGGGAAACTGGCGGAGAACCTGCGCAGGAAAGGACAGTGGATGCAGGAGCATATCCGGAAGACGGAATGGATCGCCGACGGTGAGGAGAAGGGATGGTTCAACGGTTATTATGACGATCACGGCAGGGCATTGGAAGGTATTCGGGATTCCGGGGCAGATATGATGCTCACCAGCCAGGTATTCACAATTATGAATGCAGTGGCTACGAAGGAACAGACAGAGAAGATCATCCGCAGTGCCAGAGAGCATCTGTACGACGCTTCCTGCGGAGGATATCGTCTGAATACGGATTTCGGGGAGATCAGGACAGACATGGGAAGAATGTTCGGATTCGCCTATGGAGAGAAGGAGAACGGAGCTGTATTTTCCCATATGGCGGTGATGTACGCCAATGCGTTATATACCAGAGGTTTCGCAAGAGAGGGATACGAAGCCCTGCAGGCACTGTACCGACAGTCCATGGATCTGGAGAAGGGCGGCATTTATCCCGGAATTCCGGAATATTTTGGGCATGGAGGAAGAGGATTGTACCATTATCTGACCGGAGCAGCCAGCTGGTATATGCTTACGGTGGTGACCAAAGTGTTCGGTGTGAGAGGAAGTTACGGGGATCTGTTGGTGTCTCCCATGCTGGTGAAGGAGCAATTCTCCGAAGAAGGGCTGGCGGCGATTCAGTTGAAATTCCGGGGAAAAACGATACAGCTTCATTATGTAAATGCAGACAGACTGGATTACGGAGAGTATCACATACAGAGTGTGCAGACCGGGGAAGATATTACATATATCCCGGAGGGGGATACCCTCAGGATCCCGGCAGAACAGATCGCGAAAATGTCGGAATGCGGTGTACACCGGATCGTGATCACATTAGGAAAATAAGGAGGGGTTATTCATGAAAGATTATGGAAGAAAATCAGTATTTTCCGGATTCCTTCCGGGAATAGCGGGGAAATGCGGAATCCCTATGTGGTGTTTTTATGTGAACAGAGGACAGGGTGTCGTAAGCTTCGGCATCGAGGATAAGGAACATGCCATTATGGAATTCTATCCCGCGCATGTGGCATACCAGAATGTAAAGCGCACCGGTTTCCGCACGTTTATTAAAAAAGACGGTCAGTTTTATGAGCCTTTTTCCGAGGAAGAGCTGGCACAGGAGATGGAAATAGGCAGGAATCATATGCGGATCACGGAAGAAGATCCGGAGAGCGGACTGCGGATGCAGGTGACCTATTATGTGCTTCCGGAGGAGCCCGTTGCCGCACTGGTGAGAGAGGTCGAGATCACGAATCTTGCGTCAAACGCCTGCCGCCTGGAGGTGCTGGACGGTATGCCGGCAGTAATTCCCTACGGTGTCAGCATGGGCAATATGAAGAATATGACCCAGACCGCCAAGGCGTGGATGCAGGCGTTGACGCTGGGGGAACATACGGAGATTTACAGAGTCCGTGCCAGCATGGAGGACTCGGCAAACGTCAGAGAAGTAGCGGGAGCGAATTTCGCACTGGCAGTGGAGGAAGCTGGCGAAGGACTGCCCACCATCGTGGATCCGGAAGTGATTTTTTCCTATGACACGTCCCTGGGGAATCCTGTGGGATTTAAGGAGCAGTCACTGGAGCATCTGCTTGTTCACAGGCAGAATCGGACGAATATCGTTCCCTGCGCATTTTTTGCGGCAGAGAGAGAGGCAGCACCCGGAGAAAGCATCCGGCTGTATGAATTATACGGACAGACAGAGACCACGGAGAAACTGCAGGATTTTATGCAGAAAGAGTTAAACGGTACATTTTTCCGGGGAAAAGCACAGCGTGCCAAACAGCTGACAGAGGAGCTTACGGACGTCATAGCGACCCGTACGGGAAATGAGATGTTCGATGCCTATTGCAGATATACGTATATGGACAATGTACTGCGGGGCGGCGAGCCGGTGAAGCTTACGGATCATAAGCTGTTCTATCTGTATTCCCGTAAGCACGGTGACTTGGAGCGGGATTACAATGATTTCTCCATGATGCCGGAATATTTCTCCCAGGGCAACGGGAACTTCCGGGATGTGGCACAGAACAGACGTTGCGACACCTTTTTCCATCCGGAGGTGGGAAGACACAATATTCATATCTTCTACAGTCTGATCCAGCTGGATGGCTATAACCCGTTGAAACTGGAGAAGATGACCTATCGCTATGAAGGAAGTCCGGAGAGGCTCGATAAAAAGCTGCAGGATTTATTGCAGAATTCCTTTACCCCGGGACAGCTCTACGAGACCCTGGAGCAGCTGCCGGAACCGGAAAAGGCAGAGAAATTGTTCACACAGATCCTAAATGCTTCCGTGGAGGAGACCAACGCCGACTTCGGAGAAGGTTACTGGAGCGACCACTGGGATTACAATCTGGATCTCATAGAAGACTATCTGGCAGTGTTCCCAGAGCAGGAAAAGGATCTGTATTTTGAGGACGGCTACCGCTTCTACCGGTCACCGAAGGGCGTCCTCCCCCGCGGAAAGCGATATGTGAAGACGGAGAAAGGCATCAGGCAGTATCATTTCCTGCAGGATATTCCGGGAAGCGGCAGCTTCGTTGAGGACTCGCAGCAGGGAGGAGAACTGACCGTCACACTGATCGAGAAGCTTCTTCTGCTGTGTGCTTTGAAATTTTCCACGCTGGATGCCCGGGGCATGGGCGTGGAGATGGAAGGCGGCAAGCCCGGCTGGTACGATGCCCTGAACGGGCTGCCGGGACTGCTTGGATCCTCCATGGCAGAGACTTATGAGCTGCAGCGAATGCTGGAGAAGACCATTGAAGTATTGGGGAGATACCCGGGCGAATACGAAATGCTGTCAGAACCGGCGGAACTGTTCCGGAATCTGCACAAGGACTGCCTGGAATATGCACAGACGGAAGACCTGATGGAATTTTGGAACCGCAGAAATAACAGCAGGGAAGCTTACCGGGAGAAAATCTACGGCGGCATCCGCGGCGAACGCATCGCGATGGACAGCAGAGAGCTGCTGGAGATCCTGCAGAATTTCCGGGATCTGGTGACGGAAGGCATAGACCGCGCTGGTCAATACGGCTCTGCCAGCGTACCGACTTATTTTTACTATGAAGTAACAGAATACGAGGAAACAAATGGGGAGATATTCCCCACAGAATTCCGGGTACATCCCGTGGCGGATTTCCTGGAGGGACCGGTGCGCTATCTGAAGCTGTCCGGTACCCGTGAGTCGAAGCGGGAGCTGTACCGTAAGGTGAAAAACAGTGATCTGTATGACAAGGTACTGGGAATGTATAAGGTGAATGCATCCCTGCGTAAGGAGTCCTATGAGCTGGGAAGAGCTACAGCGTTCACTCCCGGATGGCTGGAAAATGAATCCATCTGGCTTCATATGGAATACAAATATCTGCTGGAGCTGTTGAAGTCCGGTATGTATGAAGAATTTGCGGAGGACTTTCATAAAGCGGGCATCCCGTTCCAGCCCGAAGACCGTTACGGCAGAAGCTGCCTGGAAAATTCTTCGTTCCTGGCGAGCAGCAGCAATCCGAACCCGGAGATCTGGGGCAAGGGCTATGTGGCGCGGCTGAGCGGTTCCACCGTTGAATTTTTGCAGATGTGGAGAATCATGATGTTCGGTGCATGCCCGTTCTACGTCGAAGACGGGGAACTGAATCTCAGACCGGAGCCGATGATTCCGGCATATCTGCTGGATCGGAACCTGAGTATCCGGGCGAAATTCCTGGGACATACGGATGTGGTCTATCATGTGCCGGAGCAGAGGGACTTCTATCCCGGGGACTACCGCATCTGTAAAATGGAGCTCACGGACAGTGAAGGAAATGTAACATGTGTCAGAGGAGACCGGCTGACAGGACAGGACGCACGGAATGTAAGAGAAGGTAAGATCACAGTAATACAAATCTGGCTGGAGGAGATCGCAGAATGAGACAGGTAAAAAGAATCGAGACAAATCAGGCAAAATCCGCATACTGGCAGGAGACCGTATTGGACGTCGCAGAGTGTACCGACTGCATGAATCTGGTGCAGCTGCTTCCGGAGATCACGGAGCAGACCATGGAGGGGTTCGGCGGCGCGTTCACGGAGAGCAGTGCCGTGAACTATAACCGGCTGGACAGAGAACAGCAGAGGGAGTTCATCGGAGCGTATTTCGGCGAAGAGGGACTGCGTTATAACTTAGGCAGAGTATCTATTAACAGCTGCGATTTCGCACTGGGGAATTATACCTATGTGGAAGAGGGTGACGCGACACTGCACAGCTTCTCTGTGGAACATGACAGACAGCAGATCATTCCCATGATACGGACGGCAATGGAACGCGCCGGGGGCAAGATGCAGTTCCTGGCATCTCCCTGGTCACCGCCCGCTTATATGAAGACCAATGGGGAGATGAATCACGGCGGACAGTTGAAGCCGGAAGCCAGAGAACTGTGGGCACAGTATTTTGTAAAATTCATCCGGGAATACCGGGAGGCGGGAGTGCCCATCGCAGCGGTGACGGTACAGAACGAGCCGGCAGCGGTGCAGACCTGGGATTCCTGCACCTACAGCGCAGAGGAGGAAGGAAGCTTCGTGGCGAAGCATCTGGGACCGGCGCTGGAGAGAGCCGGCATGAAAGACATAGACATCTATGTTTGGGATCATAATAAAGAGCTTTTATATCAGCGCTACCGCGATACCGTATCCGTGCAGGGGGCGGACCGCTATATCACCGGCGCGGCTATGCACTGGTATACGGGAGATCATTTTGATGCTATTGAGATCCTCCGGAAAAAATATCCCGGAATCAAGCTGATGTTCTCTGAGGGCTGTGTGGAATATTCCCGGTTCGCGGACAGCGGGGAAGTACAGAAGGCGGAAATGTATGCCCATGACATGCTGGGCAATTTCCGCGCCGGAGTGAGCAGCTTCTTAGACTGGAATCTGCTGCTGGATGAGCAGGGCGGTCCCAATCATGTGGGCAACTTCTGCGCAGCTCCCATCATGCTGGATCCTGCGGGAGGGTTTGTGAAGCAGCTGCCGTATTATTATATCGGGCAGTTCAGCAGGTACATTCCCGCAGGATCTGTGCGGATCGCTACGACACAGTATACCGCAGGGCTGGAGGTATGCGGTTTCCTGACCCCTTCGGAAGAGCGGGTGCTGGTGGTACTGAACCGGACAGAGGAAGAGAGACCTGTGGTGATCCGTGAAAACGAAGAGGGATTTACGGACAAAATTGCCGCCCACAGCGTGGTGACTTATGTGATGGAAAAATAAGACACCTTTTTGAACAAAAGTACAATAAAAAAAAGACACCATAATAAAATTTGGTGCATTTTTTCCAATAAGACATCCTCCTATAATGAAATCATCAACAAGATATTTCGATTAAAGGAGGATGTATTTATGAAATTGAGAAAATTGATTTCACTTGTACTTGTTGGGGCAATGACACTTACTTTGGGGGCTTGTGGAAACAGCAATACAACAGACAGCACAGGTGGCAGCGCAGCGGAGAGCACCGCAGCCGGAAACACACAGGCAGCGGATACCAAGACCGGCGATAAGCTGGTGATCTGGACACTTTCCAATGACCTGAAGGATTTCGCAGACCGTTACACCGAGCAGACCGGTGTGGCTACCGATGTCGTAGTCATCGAGCCTGCCAACTATCCCACCAAGATCCAGACTGCTCTGGTAGGTGGAGAGAAGGAGCCGGATGTCATCGTGGCAGAGCCTCAGATGCTCCAGGACTTCTATGATAACGGATTCTTCGCAGATCTGGATCAGTTCGGCGCAGGAGATTACGAAGGACAGATCGTAGATTATGTATGGAAGATGGGGCAGGACGAAAGCAGCGTACAGAGAGCAGTATCTTATCAGATCACTCCCGCAGGTATCTACTATCGTCGTGATATCGCAAATACCGTATTCGGCACCGATGATCCCGATGAGATCGGCAAGCTGTTCAAGGATTACAGCACCATCATGACAACCGCCCGGAAGTTAAAGGATGCCGGCTACAGAATCTTCGCATCCGATTCCGAGATCAACTACTTCTCCGGAGACTCCGCATGGGTAATCGACGGCGTTCTGAATGTAGATCAGGCAAGATATGATTACATGGATCTGGTAATCGATCTGTATCAACAGGACATGACCGCTTATGCTAACCAATGGTCCACTCCCTGGTATCAGGCAATGGCAGGCGAGGTTCCTATCCTGACCGCTGATATCCAGAACTACGCAGATGATTCCGTTAACGTATGGGATGCAGAACAGTTCGCAGAGGCTACCAAGGACATGGAGAAGACTGAGGTATTCGCATTCGGACTTCCCAGCTGGGGCGTTCTGACACTGAGAGATAACGTAGGATCTACCTCCGGTTCCTGGGGTGTATGTGAAGGACCCGCTTACGGCTTCGGTGGTGGTACTTTCATCGGTGTATCCGCTAACTCTGCCCGTCAGGAACAGGCTTGGGACTTCGTTAAGTTCTGTACTCTGAATGAAGAGACCGCTGAATGGTGGATCGACTTCTCCCAGGGCGATGCTGTATCTCTGATCTCCGTACTGGAAGCACATGCAGATGATGAGAACCCCGTATACGGTGGTGAGAAGATGTACGCTCTGTGGCTGAAGCTGGCAGAGGGTATCGACTACTCCAAGGTTACCAAGTATGACCAGGTAATCGGCGATGCATGGGGCGCTGCTATTTCCAGCATCAAGAAGGGCGAGAAGAGCCAGGAAGAGGCAGTGAACGAATTCTATGACACCGTACAGTCTACCTATCCTGAGATTCAGATCGCACGATAATCCGGGATGAAATATAGAAAACAGGAATTTCTCCTACCCGCAGTCCACTGGGCTGCGGGTGGGAAAAAGATTCCGGGAGGGTTATTATGGCAAAACCTGCAAAGACAAAAAACAGCAAATTAACAGCATACAATAATTGGGGATATTTTTTCGTAGCACCATTTGTAATCGTATTCTGCATTTTTTCGGTATATCCGGTTCTGCGGACACTCTACTTAAGCTTCACGGATCTGAAAGTAGTGGGAACGCCTAACTGGATCTGGTTCGACAATTACAAGCGCGTGATTACCGATAAGTTCTTCTGGAGAGCTCTTTGGAACACCATCCGTATCTGGGGGGTCAATATCGTACTCCAGTTGGGACTGGCATTTTTACTGATGATGGTATTCAGCGATGTTAAATATAAAATGAGAGGTCTGGGAGTATTCCGTATTGTTTATTATCTGCCGAATCTGATCGCGGCAACCTCCATCGCATTCCTCTTCAAGACACTGTTAGACTGGAGATACGGCACATTTAATATTATGCTCAGCGCTATTTTTAAAGCTTTCGGTGCTTCTTACAATCCCATTGACTGGCTGGGCAATACGTCAACCGCAGGTCCCACGATCGCGGTCATCCAGTCCTGGATGTGGTTCGGCAACTCTTTCCTGATGCTGATGGCAGGTGTGCAGGGAGTGTCCAAGGATTATTTCGAGGCAGCAGCCCTGGACGGCGCCGGCAGATGGACGATTTTCGGCAAGATTACGTTACCGTTGATCAAGCCGATCATGATGTATGTGGCAATCACCTCCCTGATCGGTGGCTTACAGATGTTTGACCTGCCGTTCTTAATGGAAGATGTGACCTCAAGTGCTTATGCTTCCACACAGACAGTTATGATGTACCTGTATAAATTCGGCTTCACCACGGGCACGACGCAGACCGGTTACGCATCATCCGTAGCGTATATGCTGTTCCTGATCATTTTAACCGTATCTATGATACAGCTGAAGTTATTTAACCGAAAGGAGGATTAAGATATGGGATACAAAATTAAAAAAGGCATATTGTACATATTATTGATTCTTCTGGCAGCGACCTGTATGTTCCCATTCTGGATGATGATCGTCAATGCCACCAGAAGCGGTAACGAGATCGTGACGGGATTTACCCTCATCCCCAGTACCCATTTGAAGGAAAACTGGGAGCAGGTGTTCCAGTTCTTCAATCTGTTCAAGGGTATGTGGAACAGCTTGCTTGTATCCGTTCCGGCGACGTTGTTATGCGCGTACTTTTCCATGATGACAGCCTACGGTCTGGCATTTTACAAATTCAAGGGCAATAAGGTGATCTTCGGTGCGATTCTGGCATTCATGATGATCCCCGGACAGCTGTCCCTCATCGGTTTCTATCAGTTATGTACCAAGATGCATCTGGTAAATTCCTATATCCCGCTGATTATCCCGGCGATCGCGGCGCCCGGTACAGTATTTTTCCTGAAACAATATACGGAGGCATCCCTGTCGAAATCATTGATTGAGGCAGCGAGAATCGACGGTGCCAGCGAGCTGTATTCGTTTCACCGCATTGTTATTCCGGTATTGTCACCGGCGGTGGCAACCATGGGAATCATGGCATTCATTGGCAACTGGAACAATTACCTGCTGCCCATGATCATCATTAATAAAAATGAAAAAATGACGCTGCCGGTCATGATGGCGACCCTGAAAGCTTCTACCGACATCAACAGGAACCAGGGCGCGATCTACCTCTCCGTTGCCATTTCCGTCATCCCGATCCTGATCGTATTTGCTTTCTTCTCCAAATACATCATCAGCAGTGTATCTGCCGGAGCGGTGAAGGAATAGGCGGAAAAATACGAAAACGCAACTATCGAAAAACACAGTTTCTACTGGAGACTGTGTTTTTTGCATGCTATAATATTAAGATGCCAGGGTCAAAAGGTCTAAACCCACATGAGCTTGCTCATAAGTGG
>CAVJMX010000062.1:0-17302 GCA_963650795.1 Bacteroidales bacterium H4 | reverse complement strand
TAATTTATTCTTATCATAACTGCCACGTAACCCTATGAAAGTTTTTTGATCATTTTTGAGAAAAAAATCAAAAAAACTGCAGGTTACCCCGTAAGCTTCCCTGCAGTTCTGATTTTCTTATAATTTTATATTCCTTTGCTATGTATTAGCACTTGATCTCAAGGTAGCCTAACAGCTTGCTCATATCATACTCTTCCAGCACACCCAGGTTGGAATCGTAGAACTTTCCATCGTAATGTACCAGGTAGTGGCAGAAACGTCCCATCTTCTCCATCATGATGCAACACTTAGGCAGTACAGCGGGTCTTCCCTCGGTATATACGATGATATCGGTATGATCGATACCGTAGTAGTTCAGTGCGGAAATCACACGACCCATGGTAGCCTGCCACTCTCTGCAGTCCATAACGCTGATAACTTCTGCGATGGTAACGCCTGCAAGCATTGCTACACATGCCTGACCACACAGACCGTCTTCGGGCTGGATGATCACATTCATGCTGTCGATCTTACGGATAGGCTTCTCGAAGCTGTAAGGGCTGTTCTGGTCCATACGGATCAGGGAACCGTTGACATGCAGCAGGATCTTGTGTGACACACCCAGCTCTACCTTTACAGCATCCTCATCGGTGATCACAACTTCGTAGTTGCCCTTCTCCTTGGGATGAAGTTCACACTCAATGATGTTGTTGTCCAGAACAACGTCTCCCTTGATGACTTCTCTCTGCTTACATACTTCCCATACATTAAAAGGGATCTGAATGGTATATCCGGCATCCTTTTTTTCTACTTTAGATTCAAAAAAATATCTCATGATTCATTCCTCCGTTGCTTTTGCTGTTCCCGAATTTTCTCTTAAGAAAAAGATTTACGAAAGCGGTTACATTTACTATTTAACTTGATTCTAGCAAAAATTTCCGCCCTTGCAAAGAGCTTGCAGGAAAGTACTGAAAAAAAAACATCCTGTCAAAAAAATAACGCTGTTTAAAGTCCTAAAATTGCAGATGCGACACGGAAATATACGAGCAGCGACATTGCATCCACAATGGTGGTGATGAAAGGGCTCGCCATGACCGCCGGGTCGAAACCAAGGCGCTTTGCCAGGATCGGCAGTAAGCAGCCGATGATCATGGCGATCACTACAGCCGCTATCAGCGTCAGGCACACAGAGGCTGCCACCAGCACTCCTACCCTGTCTAAGAACAGTAATTTTGCAAAATTCGCTGTGGAAAGGGTAATACCGCAGATCAGAGCCACCTGGATCTCCTTGAAAATAACTTTCGGTACATCCCGATATTCGATCTCATTTAAGGACAATCCACGGATGACGGTAACACTTGCCTGGCTTCCGGCATTACCACCGGTATCCATCAACATAGGAATATATGCCACCAGCACCGCACACACGCTCAGCGCATCCTCAAAGGATGAGATGATAGCCCCGGTAAAGGTTGCGGATACCATCAAAAGCAGTAGCCAGGGAATACGCTTTTTAAAAGTCTCGAATACTCCGGTCTTCATATAGGGCTTATCGCTGGGCACGATAGCCGCCATCTTTTCCATATCCTCCGTGGTCTCTTCTTCGATGATATCCACGATATCGTCCACGGTGATGATACCTACCAGGCGGTTTTCATTGTCGACCACCGGCATGGCTGTAAAATCGTATTTTTTGAACTGTCTGGCAACTTCCTCCTGGTCCATCAGGGTGTTGATGGAGATGACATTCTCATGCATGATGTCACCGATGACCTCATCCCCGTCTATGAGCAGCAGGTAACGCAGTGCCACGGTTCCCACCAGTCTTCGCTGGGCATCTAAGACATAACAGATATTGATGGTCTCACTGTCGAGACCTACCTTACGGATCCGCTCGATCGCCTGATTCACCGTCAGGTTCTCCTTCAGGTCTACATACTCGACCGTCATGATACTTCCGGCGGAATCTTCCGGATAACGCAGTAAGTGGTTAATATCTCTGCGCACCTCAGGGCTTGCGTTGGTCAGAAGCTTTTTGACAATGTTGGCAGGCATCTCCTCTAACAAGTCGGCTGCATCGTCCGCCATCAGGTTGTTGATGATGTTCGCAGCTTCCTTATCTGACAGGGAGGTGATGATCTTCTGCTGATTGTCCATATCCAAATAAGAAAAAACGTCTGCCGCCAGGTCCTTGGGAAGAATGCGGAAGACCTTTAACATATCCTCTTCTTCCAGCTCTTCCAAAAGTCCCGCAATATCGGCATCGTTGAGTTCAGCCAGGTACTGGCGCAGCTTGGTGTACTGCTTGGTGTTAAGAAGCTCTAAGACCTCTTCCAGTTCTTTGATCTGTTCCATGATGATCCTCCTTATGATGTTTTCTATGGGTGTAACTTACATGGCAACTTCGCCCCGGAAGTGGGTTGTCAGAACTCTTCTGTGTACACTTCATAAAAACCACCACCTTTCCTAGCAGGATCAATCCATTAATCATATTTTAACTTTTTGACTATTCTTTGTCAATGAAATACGTCTCTTTCAATTTTTCAATTTTTACCTTTCCGCAGGTGGTTTCTGTCAGGTTTTTTCTGACATTTTCCTCTTTTTCCACCGGGATAAGTAAAATAAATTTTACGTTTTCGGCATAGATACTGTCCGTGGGAACAATGCCCTGCTGTCCGAAATAGTATTGCAGTTTTCCCACATCATTATAATCCGTCGTCACTTCCAGTTCGCAGCCTTTGCGCATGATGCCTATCGTGCAGTGCGCCAGTCCTTCTTTTACCGCCTGAGTATAGGCACGCACCAGTCCGCCGGTGCCCAGCAGCGTACCGCCGAAATATCTTGTCACCACCACCGCAATGTTGCGGATCCCGGAGCCGGTCAGCACTTCTAACATTGGTCTGCCCGCTGTTCCGGAGGGCTCCCCATCGTCACTGCATCTGGTCAGTTCCCCTCTGCTTCCTATTACAAATGCAGAACAATTATGTCTGGCATCCCAGTATTTTTTCTTCATTTCTTCTATAAAAGATACCGCTTCTTCCTCGGTCCCGCACTTACGAATCGTTGCGATAAAGCGGGATTTTTTCTCTACGATCTCCCCCTCGCCGCCGGATAATAACACTCTGTAGCTGTCTGTCTCTGCCGTGTCGCCCATGTTTAACCTCACTTATTTTTTGTTTTCTTCGGATTCTTTTTCAGTGTAGCATAACTTCCTCAAAATGTGAAACAATTCTAAAGACTGGAAAGAAAGCCTTTATTTACATAGCATTATTTGGTATAATATTTTCGTCTGTATCTCAGGCAGAAAGGACTTGTTTTATGAATTATGGAAAAAAAGGTGTCCGAGCGAAGCAAAAGGCACTCAACTCTAAATCCCAAAAATGGGGGAGAAAAATCGCACTGACCTGCGTAAAGCTCATGCTGGTGGCTGTCGTAGGTGTCGGCATCTGCGGTGTAGCTGCCGGTATCGGTGTATTCCGCGGAATTCTTTCTTCTACGCCTACGATCCGTCTATCAGATGTCGTGGCAGTAGGAGAAGCCACCATTGTCTATGACAAGGATGGCAACGAGATTGACCAGTATGTCAGCACCAATTCCAACCGTCTCTCCGTCGGTATGGACGAAATCCCCGACTACATGAGCAAGGCTTTTGTAGCAATCGAGGACGAGCGTTTCTACCAGCACAACGGTATTGACGTCAAGGGTATTCTGCGTGCCGGTTATCAGTTCTTAAAAACCGGCGGTGAAGAAGCTCAGGGTGCAAGTACTATCACTCAGCAGCTGCTGAAGAACACTGTATTCACCGACTGGACTTCTGAGGGTGACAACAAAATTAAAAAGATCAAGCGTAAGATTCAGGAGCAGTATCTGGCACTGGAGATCACGAAGTACTACTCCAAGGACGAGATTCTGTTGCGTTATATGAACGCTATTAACCTGGGACAGAATACTCTGGGTGTGGAATCTGCATCCTTACGTTACTTCGGTAAGCACTGCAGTGAGCTGACGCTTTCCGAATGTGCCGTGATCGCCAGTATCACGCAGAATCCTTCCAAATACAATCCTCTCCGTCATCCGGAGGAGAATGCCACACGTCGTGAGAAATGTCTGAACAAGATGCTGGAGCTTGGTTTCATCAGTCAGTCAGAATACGACGAGGCCATCGCTGATACCGATGCCGTATACGAACGTATCGGTCTCTACGATATTGATTATCAGGAAGCTAATGCTACCACCGGCTCCTATTTCTCTGATGCTGTATATGAACAGGTAAAACAGGATCTGATCCTTGCCGGTTATAATGAGACCATGGCAGAAACAATGCTTACCTCCGGCGGATTACGTGTAGAGTCCACTATGGATCCCAAAATTCAGAATATACTGAATGAGGAATACGCAGATGCCTCCAACTATCCGGAAAATGTGAAATGGTATCTGAATTATGCACTTACCATAATCTCTTCCGACGGTACGAAAAATAACTTCAGCAAAGAAAATATGATGACCTGGTTCAAGCAGAATCAGAATGCGAAATTCAATCTGATCTTCTCTTCCCAGGACGATGCATATGCAGCGATAGATACTTACCGTTCCGCTATGCTGGCACAATTAGGTGTGGAGGACAATGCGGATAATTACGAAGAAACAATTACCATGACGCCTCAGCCCCAGTCCGCTATGGTCATCGAGGAGCAGAGCACCGGTCATATAGTAGCCATGATCGGCGGCCGTGGCACCAAGGAAGGCCGAAGGACATTAAACCGTGCCACCAATGCCAAGCGTCTGCCGGGATCCACGTTTAAAATACTGGCATCCTACGCTCCCGCTTTGGACAGTGCCGGCAAAACTCTTGCCACTGTATATAATGATGCACCGTTCAACTACTCCGACGGTACTCCTGTCCGCAACTGGTACAAGACAGGTTACCGTGGTATTCAGAATATCCGCAGTGCGATCCGTGATTCCCTGAATATCATCGCAGTGAAAAATATTACCGTCATTACTCCGAGACTTGGTTATGATTATCTACTGAATTTCGGTTTCAGCACTCTGACGGATGGTGTACAAATAGGAAACGAAATCAAATCCGATGTCAACCAGTCACTGGCTCTGGGCGGTCTGACCTATGGTGTCACCCCCTATGAACTGACTGCTGCTTACGCTGCGATTGCAAACGGCGGTACTTACGTTACTCCGAAATTATACACCAGAGTAACAGATTCCGACGGTAATGTGATCTTAGATAACACCAACCCTCCTACCAGACAGGTAATTAAGGAGACCACCGCCTTCCTGTTGACCAGTGCCATGCAGGATGTCGTAACTTCCGGTACCGGTACAAAGGTGAATTTCGGCGGCATGGCAATCGCTGGTAAAACCGGTACTACCACAGGACCTACCGATGCATGGTTTGCCGGATTTACCCCTTATTACACTGCTGCTACCTGGACCGGTTATGATAATAACGTAGACCTGAACAGCGCCGAGGACGGTGTCTCCAAGACTCTGTGGCGTAAGGTCATGAAACGTGTTCACGAGGATCTGCCGAACACCCAGTTCCCGGTTCCTTCCGGAATCGTACAGGTCACTGTATGCTCTCAGTCCGGTAAGCTTCCAATCCCCGGGTTGTGTGACGGATCTGTCTATACAGAATACTTTGCAGAGGGAACGCAGCCAACGGAGAGCTGTGATGTGCATTATCAGGGTGAGATTTGTGCTTATGATGGATTGCCCGCAAGTCCTGACTGCCCGTTCAAGTACACCGGTGTCGCTACCATGCCTTTGGTAGAGGATTCCGCATTACAACAGGGTTCCACCGTCATTATCAACAATGCGGACGGTACACAGACTGTCAGCACACCGAATACCCGAAGCCAGTGCCAGCATGACGCTGCCTTCTTTGCAAACCCGGATTATGAGTCCGTGATCAACCAGCAACAGGCTGAGATCAATGCGAGAAATGGCGCAGCACAACAGTCTGAAGAATAAAATCAAGAAATGTATAACAAAAGCTCCTGCAACCGTTTCACCGGTTACAGGAGCTTCTCTTTTGCTCATTTATAACTTACTGACTACTATACAATACCCTGTGCAGTCATAGCATCAGCGACCTTCAGGAAGCCTGCAATGTTAGCACCTGCTACGTAGTTGCCTTCCATGCCATACTTCTTGGCAGCATCATCAAGGTTATGGAAGATGTTCACCATGATATTCTTCAGCTTTGCATCTACTTCTTCAAAGGTCCAGGAAAGTCTCTCGCTGTTCTGGCTCATCTCCAGTGCGGAGGTAGCAACGCCACCTGCGTTGGATGCTTTGCCGGGGCAGAACAGAACGCCGCTCTTCTGGAAGTACTCGGTAGCTTCCATGGTAGTAGGCATGTTAGCACCCTCTGCTACAGCGAATACGCCGTTAGCAACCAGCTGCTTGGCATCCTCAAGATCCAGTTCGTTCTGGGTTGCGCAAGGAAGTGCTACATCACACTTTACAGTCCATACGCCGTGCTCACCGTTCTTCTTCTCATGATACTGAGCACTGGGTCTTGCAGCAGCATACTCAGTCAGTCTTGCACGCTTCACTTCCTTCACTTCCTGTAACAGTGCTACGTCGATTCCTTCGGGGTCATAGATCCAGCCGGTGGAATCAGAACAGGTAACCACCTTTGCACCTAACTGCTGTGCTTTCTGGATAGCGTAGATTGCTACATTGCCGGCACCGGATACAGCTACGGTCTTGCCTGCGATATCCTTGCCATTGCACTTTAACATTTCCTCGGTCAGATACAGCAGACCATAACCGGTTGCTTCGGTTCTAGCCAGAGATCCGCCGTAGCTTAAACCTTTACCGGTCAGAACACCTTCATACAGTCCGGTCAGTCTCTTGTACTGTCCGTACATGTAACCGATCTCTCTTGCGCCGGTACCGATATCACCTGCGGGAACATCGGTATCTGCTCCGATATATTTGTAGAGTTCTGTGATGAAGCTCTGGCAGAATGCCATGATCTCTCTGTCGGATTTGCCCTTGGGATCGAAATCGGATCCACCCTTACCGCCACCGATGGGCAGGCCGGTCAGAGAGTTCTTGAAGATCTGTTCAAAGCCAAGGAACTTGATAATACCTAAGTTCACGGAAGGATGTAAACGCAAACCTCCCTTGTAAGGTCCGATTGCGGAATTAAACTGTACACGGAAGCCGTTATTTACCTGAACCTGACCCTTGTCATCCACCCAGGGTACACGGAACAGGATCTGTCGCTCGGGAGTTACCAGTCTCTCCAAAAGAGCGTCCTTACGATACTTTTCCTCATTTGCCTCGATCACAACACGAAGAGATTCCAGAACCTCTTTGACTGCCTGGTGGAACTCGGGCTGAGCAGGATTCTTTGCTACCACCATATCAAATACTTCATCAACATATGACATTTGAATGTCCTCCTTCAATTTGGTATACAGATTCATGACAACCTGGTTGCCATATGCTTAATTATAAAACGACTTTTTTAATTGTACAATAAACTTTATTTCGCTAAACCATAAAAGTTTTGACCGTTTTTCTGTATAATTTGCACAATAAATTATACAAGTATACAATTTGTGCGTTATACTGTTCGTCATTGTACCAAAAGTGCACTATAAGTATTCTTTCAGGGTACGGATATTACTGTTCTCCATGGCGATCAGTTCCTTCGCCAGTGCCTTACAGGATGCCCCTGCCATTTCTTCATTGTGTACCAGTACCTTCTCCATTTCCAGTACCCCGTTATTGCTGCCTTTGATGATCATTTCCGCAATATGTCCCGTACTGGTATTTAACAGAGTATTATAGCCGATTCCCATCCGCAGCATCATATTCTCCATGGCGCTGCTCCGGTAGGTCGCTGCTTTCCCCTCCACCAGTTTCTGTACCGCCTTGTCATGCAGTCTGGAATACTGCAGTTCCTGGTCTGCTACCGTCGCAGCCAGGCGATCATCATAGATTTTATCTGTGACAGCATCCAGTGCTTTCATTGCCATTTCCGTATTCCGCTGAATCTCTCTGTAGATGTTGATGTCCTGTTTTTTCATAGAAAAAGCTCCTTACCGTTTTTGGTAAGAAGCTTTCCCTGAAATATATTAATTTATTCGTGCAATACGAATTGTTCCGCAGCTGCGCTGCTCCAACAATTCTACCTCCATTCGGATTCCGCTGATTTGCTTATGCAAATCGCTTCTTCCTCATGTAGGTGCGATTTTCTTAAGTTCATAAGTCGCCGTATGCAAGCATCCGCGAGCTTATGAACTTAGAAAATCTATTGTACATACTCACTCTTCACGTATCCGATCTGTCCGTTGTACTTGATCTTGCTCCAGTCGCCTTCGGTGCCGAGCAGATCTGCGCTGTCTCCACCGGAGAGCACGCCCAGACGATCTGCTGTCTCGCTGGCGGATGCACGTACATTGATATTGGTGGTCGCTGTAACGGTTCCGATTACCTCTGCACCTGCAGCACTCTCTACGGTCTGCAGGAATTCGCTCTTGATATAGCCTTCCTTGCCCTCATAGTTTACCTTGGTCCAGCCGTTGGGACGCTGTTCCAGTAACTCAAGCTTCGTACCGCCGGATACCTTGCCCAGCTTATCTGCCTGCTCGCTGTCAGAGCTTCTGACATTCACCGTGGTGGTCGTGGTCACATACTGCGGTCCCTGCTCCTCTGTGGTCTGTTCACCGCCCTCTGCGGAAGTATCCTGACCGTCAACTGTGGTACCTTCTGTGTTTCCATCCTCTGTGTTCTGTGTATCACCAGACACCTGGCTCGCCAGCTTCTCGCCTACGGCAATGCTTACCTGAGAATCCAGCTCACTGATATACTGCAGCACTTCCGGATGCTCTACCATTAATTCATTATATTCTACCGTGATCTTGTTGTTAAATTCCACAACATCATCCTGTGTGCTGACCGTCTTGATGTAATCGTTTACTTCCTCGGTGTTCTCCCCACGCTTGATGTACAGCTCGCCGGAATCGTTCGTACAGATATAAAGTGCCTGATATCCGGGAACCTCTTCGTCATGTCCCACGAACTTAATCTTATAATATACATAAGCGATGACGGAGCCTTCTTCCGGTCCGGTCTTGGTATAGATCTCCAGCGTAGGATAATAATCAATATACTGGGATAACTCTACATAACGATACATGTCTTTGTCGGAGATCTCATCACATACAGAACGAAGTGTGCTCTCATCTCCCGTTGCCATAGCGTTATAATACGTAGCGATCAGAGAGTAAATATCTCCTTCCTCATTGGCTACTAACGGTACCTCCTGGGTTGCAGTCTCTGTTGCTGCCGCCTCACTTGCTGCGGAAGCGCTCTCGATTTCCGCCTGCAGCTGTGCTTCCTTATGGCTGTTGTTCATGCTTAAAGACACAGATACGGTAACGGCTACTGCCACTACCACCACTGCCGGAAGCACGATCTTATTATGTTTTATGATATAATTACCGATGGAATGTATTTTTTCTTTCCACATATAATTTCCTTTCCGAGTCGTAATCTCGTATTATCTCAATCTCAAAAATATCTCCTGAATCGCAAAAAGCCGCAAGCGGCTTCTCTCATCTCTCTCCCTATAATCAAGGTGATGTAAAATGCATCCGACAGGAATCGAACCTGCATTAAAGGCGTCGGAGGCCTCCGTTCTATCCATTAGACTACGGATGCAAATATTACAAATTTGTTACATCACCTCGACTATAATATCATAAAACACTACATATGTCCAGTTTTAATTTAAAGTATTTTTACACAACGATCCTTCCGGCTGTATAAGTAAAGGCTGTCAGACAATACATCCTCTGCCGGAATCTCCTTACTGTTCACCTCCCGGATCATCGCCTTCAGTTCCTCCGCAGTTCTGTCCTGGGACACCGGAAGCAGAATAAATTCATGTACCGAGCTGGGAATCAGATAGTAATCTTCTCCCACGGTTGCCGCCAGCCGCTCCAACAGCTTCGGGTACATAATACAGCAGGCTCCGTAAGTCTTCCTCGAGTTGGTCAGGATCATCATGGGAAGGATCTTCTCCAGCTTCCGCTCCATATCCTCTCCCATCTCTTCCAGCTTCTGAAGCATTTCCCGCAGGGCATTCTTCATGGGCATGATCTCGCAGGGAAAGATTCTCGGCGTATTTTTCACTGCACATTCAAACAATTCTCTGTCTGTCACCTCCCAGACTTCCAGATGAGAATGATATATGGGAATCACACCGTTTACCACTCCTTCTTCATCATATGCATAATAGAAGCATGCCGCCATATCCAGGATAGGAATAAACGGTACCTTCGTCAGAAATTCCTCATTCCTGTCACGGTTGACCAGCCGAAAGCAGATCCGGTCCTTCACATTTTCAAAATCATAAAAGAAAGAGAGATCAATATTTTTTCCTGTTGCATCGTTCCGGTATACCGAGACGATCTTACGGATAATATCCGCAAAAGTAACACCCTGCTCATATGCCTTCAGAAAAGAATTCAGATATATGGTCGGCATGATATTCTCTTCCTCACGGCGGATCACCAGCCCCTGCAGGATCACGCCGTTATTTTTCTGCACCTCCTTAAGTTCCACAATATATTCCTCTCCCAGTGCCTCACTGACCGCGCGCTGCACTTTAGTTCCAAAAACCGATATTTCCATAGTTTACCTCCATGCCTCTCCGAGACAGCATCTCCCCAGAACTGTCTTCCCATGTGTCATGTGGTATTCTTATTGCCTGTTCTGTAAAACAATAAAAAAGGCAATAAGCCACTTTTAAAAGTCGCTCATTGCCTTACAGGTTCTGCCATTCGGATATCAGTTATTATGCACGAGACAAATACTCACCGGTTCTGGTGTCGATCTTGATCTTGTCGCCCTGATTAACGAACAGAGGTACAGAAACAGTAGCTCCGGTCTCAACGGTAGCAGGCTTACTGGCACCGGTAGCGGTATCGCCCTTGAATCCGGGCTCGGTCTCAGTGATCTCCAGTTCTACGAACAGAGGAGGCTCCACGGAGAATACGCTGCCATTGTGAGAGCAGATCTTGCACATCTCGTTCTCTTTTACGAACTTCAGTGCATCACCTACGGTCTCAGAGTTCAGTGCAACCTGATCGTAAGTCTCGGTATCCATGAAGTAGTACAGATCACCATCTTCATACAGATACTGCATATCCTTTCTATCAATACGCGCCTGAGGGCACTTCTCAGTAGGACGGAAAGTTTTCTCTACTACGCCGCCACTCTTGATGTTCTTCAGCTTGGTTCTAACGAAAGCTGCGCCCTTTCCCGGCTTAACATGCTGGAATTCGATAATCTGGTAAACATTGTTATCATACTCAATGGTAATACCATTTCTGAAATCACCTGCAGAAATCATAATGTATTCCTCCTAAATATTTTCACGTCATAATTCTTTAACATTTTAATATAAAAACATGCACATTTCAACTACTTTTGAAAAATTTTTTCAAATTTCTCTTAAGAAATCAATTGCCTGCAGATATCCGTCCAGTCCCTGCCCGTAGATCTGCTTATTACATACCGGTGCGGTCACGGAAATCTTGCGGAACTCTTCTCTGCTTGTAATATCGGAAATATGGATCTCCACCTTCGGGATGTCCACGCTTGCCAGTGCATCCCGGATGGCGTAACTGTAATGGGTATAAGCTCCCGGATTGATGACAATACCGTTCGTACCGTCAAAATACGCTTCCTGGATTCTGTCGATAATGGCACCTTCATGATTGCTCTGGAATACCTGAATATCGTCTCCGGTCTCCTTGGCCTTTTGGGCAATCAGCTCCAACAGATACTGATAATCCTGTGTTCCGTAGATTTTCTTCTCCCGGATTCCCAGGAAATTTAAGTTCGGTCCGTTGATCACTAGAATTTTCATTTTGGTCTCACGCTCCTTTTTCTTCTGTACTGTCGAAAGCTTTCGCAACTGCAGCTGCAATTCCTCCGCCAGTTCGTCGGAATGCCCCCTGTTCGCATCTAAAATGATATCTGCGCATTCCGTATAGATCTTATCCCGTACTTCTAATAATTCCCGGATTCTGCCCAGCGGATCCTCGCATTGCAGTAAGGGTCTTGTCGTATCGTTTTTCAATCTCTCATAGACCACTTCCGGGGACACTCTTAAGTATACCACCGTTCCGCACTGATGCAACAGCGGACGGTTCACCGGGTTCACCGGAGTGCCTCCGCCCACAGACAGGATACGCTCGTATTTCTGGCTGCCGCATTTGCGTAAGACTTCCGTCTCCAGCTCTCTGAAATAAGCTTCTCCGTCATCCGCGAAGATCTCCGAGATACTTCTTCCTTCCTGCCTCTCGATGAGCTTGTCCGTATCTTCCACCGGCATCCGCAGCAGATAGGACAGCTTCAGTCCCAGTGTTGTCTTTCCTGATCCCATAAAGCCAATCAGGACGATATTTTTGCGCTTGTGCTTCATCTTATTTTCCGTCCTCTGTCTTTTTCGCTTCCTGCATCCGCTCGTAGACTTTATCCGCCAGCCATGGTTCGATCTCACAACCGGTCCACAGTTCAAAAGCAATAATTCCCTGATACAACAGCATTTTCGCTCCGTTATAGGCTCTTCCGCCCTGCTCCTCCACCAGTTCCATAAAGCGGGTCTTCGGCGGATTGAAGATTAAATCATAACCGGTATGGACTTTTTCATAAAATGCAGGATCCTCGATCACCGCCGCATCGCAGTTCGGATACATGCCCACACTGGTCGCCTGTATTGCAAGATAGCGTTCCCCTTCCGGCAGTGTGTCATACGCATCTATGGGCATTGCTTTCGCGAATTCTGTTCCGACAATGCGGTTGACTTCATCTGCCACGTCCTGTGCTTTCTGCACCGTACGGTTCAGAATGATCGCTTCCTTAGCACCCTTATCCAAAAGCATCATTGCCACGGCTCTTGCCACGCCGCCGGCGCCCAGGATCAATACCTTTTCTCCCTCGACCTTTACGCCGTCCTCACACATGGCGCGGTACAATCCGGGCATGTCGGTGTTGTATCCCTTATAGCCGTTTTCCTGCCGCACCAGGGTGTTGACCGCCCCGATGTTCGCCGCCAGCGGATCGATATCCGTAAGATACGGGATCACATCACTCTTATAAGGAACCGTTACATTTAATCCCAGCAGGTTCAGGGCAAAGGCTCCCTTTACGGCATCCTCCATTCTTCCGTTCTCCACATGGAACGGGACATATGCCAGATTCTTCCCCAGGACCATAGACAACGTGTTATGAATCACCGGCGACAGGGTATGTTCCACCGGGTTACCGATCAGTCCGCAGGTTCTGGTATAACCATTGATATCATTCAGCATTTTATTTTCCTTTCCGGCGGCATTCTCTATGGTAGAAAAACAGCACAATTTTTTCTAAATATCTTTTCAGTACGATCTGAATCTCTTCTTTGGGATGAATGGGCTTCGTCAGATACGTCACGATCCCACATTTTTTTGCTCCCCACACATCGGTAAACAGCTGGTCTCCCACAAAAAGTGTGGTATCCACCGTGGTATGCATCTGTTCCATGGCACGCAGATAGCCGTCCCGTCCGGGCTTACCCGCCTTATAGATATAGGAAGCTCCCACCGCATCCGCAAAACTTTTCACGCGGGGCTCCTTGTTGTTCGATAAAAGTAAGGTCCGGAATCCCAGTTCCCGCAGCCTGCCGAAAAATTCGATTGCCTGCGGTGTCGCCGGTGCACCATGAGGCACCAGGGTATTATCAATGTCAAAAATGATTCCACGGTAACCTTTTTCATATAATGTTCTGTAATCTATGCCATAGGCGGAATCCGCCTCATGATCCGGGTAAAACTGCTGCAGCATCTGTCCCGCCTTTCGTTTATTCATCTATAATATGATGTCGGGGTCAAAAGCCCCCGACTTCAATGTAATCCGCATTTTCCCACAAAGAAAATGCCTGAAAATATGCTTCTTCCAACGGAATCCACAGCTTTTGGAAGTCCTGTAGCCTGTCCTCGCCGTTTCGCTTGCGGATCCGCTCTGTCTGGGTCTTCTCGTCAATATCCAGAAATACCCGTCGGTCCATATAATCCCCAAATACCGGATGACAGCTGTAAGCTCCCTCCACGAATACAAACCCATTGTTTTTCACCGGAATTTCCTCTCCCAGAGCCATCCGGGAACAGTCAAATCTCCGGTAGGAAAAAGGGCTTTTGGATGCAAGAAGCGGGATCACTTCCGTTAAAAAACGTTCATAGTGCACATTTCCACCGGGCTTGCTTCTGCGCTCCGGGGTCCGGAGTTCCGGTGGCAGGAAGAAATCATCCATATGGATCACATCTCCGCCCAGTTCCTTTGCAAGTCTTGCCGCCAGCGTCGTCTTCCCGGCGGCGCATCTTCCGTCAATGGCAATAATACGTACCTCCGCCGGGAGCGTGCGTAATTCTTCTGCCAGATCATCAAAAAATCTTCGCGATCTCATCCACAGCCTCCGCAATATATTCTCCCAGGCGTCTGCTTTCGATTCCCACGATGTTGGCATGACATTTGCTCATGGGAATCAGGATCAGCTTCGCATCATTGGAAGCTACCGCCGCTGCCATCGTAGGTGTGATCTCCCCTAACATGGCATCCGCCATAACGATACCCACGGGTCCCACGATCACGTCCGCTCGCTTACTGTTATATACCACGGCGTTCTCTCCGGTGGCTCCGCTTGTAACGCCGCTCTTCATCATATTCGCCGTCGCTGTGGCGTTGGTGCCCACTGCGATAAGTTCCGCCTCCGGGAAACGCTCCTTCAGTGCCTCTAACAGGCTTCTGCCTACGCCTCCGCCCTGACCGTCCATTACCATAATCCGCATAACATTGCTCCTGTAAAAATAATACATATATCGTTTATGATAGCATGGCAGATGCTTTTTTGCAATTTATCTTGACAAAAAATTGCTTACCCTTTATCATAAATTGTGCTTCAAGAAGGAGCTTTACGCCAGAAGGCATTTTACCCCAGAAGGGGATTTTATGCCGTTCTGGCTCTTTTTATATATTTTTGTATCAGGAGGTTTTATTTCCATGAAAAAATTAACTGTTTTAAACAAGGGCATTATCACTGCTCTGTGTGTTGCCTTATGTGTGGTACTGCCCATGGCTCTCCATGCGATTCCGCAGGGCGGCGTCCTGTTCTCTCCCATGCATCTGCCCGTGCTGCTGTGCGGTCTGGTCTGTGGCGCGCCCTATGGTCTGATCTGCGGTATTTTAGGTCCCCTCGTATCCAGTATTCTCACTGGCATGCCTGCTTTCGGCTATATGCCCATCATGATGATCGAGCTGGGTCTGTATGGTCTGATCAGTGGTCTGGTTATGCAGTTTCTTCACAGTGGTAAACTGGTCGTTGATCTGTATGCGGCTTTAATCATCGCCATGCTGGGCGGTCGTGTGATCACCGGTATCCTGCGCGCGCTGATCTTCGCCGGCGGTTCTTACAGCTGGTCTGCCTGGGCTACCGGATATTTCGTATCCTGTCTCCCCGGTATCATTATTCAGCTGATTCTGATTCCTGCTATCTATGTGGCACTGGAGCGTGCTCATCTGCTTCCGCTTCGTTACGCAGCTTCCGTCTCTCAGACCGAAGACGCATAATATGATGTTGGGGTCAAAAGCCCCCAACTTTGATGCCTACGGATTGTTCCGTGCTCCGCACTCCCACAATCCTACCCAATATTCGCATATCGTGGGATTATCATCCCACTTTTATGCTCATATCGGGGCGGGTCCCAAGGTCTTTCACCCACTTATGAGCAAGCTCATGTGGGTTTAGACCTTTTGACCCTGGCATCATAATATTACTCTAACAAAAACGGCTCCTCTGTCTTACGACAGGAGAGCCATTTTTTGTCTGTAAATTCGTATGAAATATAGAATCTCCGCCACTGCCGTAATGCTCCATGAGAAAACATACAACAGATACAGGGACGGGATCGTGTGGAAATGGGCAAATACCGTATACACCCAGATCACGCGGAACACGCAGGAGCCCATGATAACGATAAACATGGGGGCAATGCTTTTGCCCATGGCTCTCGACGACGCGATGGTACAGTCCATAAACGCAGAGACACAATAGGAAAATCCCATAATCCTCAGACGATACATTCCCGCATCCATGACCGCTGCATCTCTGGTAAACAGTGACAAAAACGATCTTCCGAAAAATACCAGGGAAAGCCCTAAGATCAGTCCGATGCCAAAGGAATATGCCAGGCTGATCAGGTAACTGTTCCGCACTCTTTTCTTCTTGCCAGCGCCGTAATTCTGTCCCATAAAGCTGCCGCAGGCAGTATAGAATGCCGCCATGACATCATATACCATGGCATCCGCGTTAGTAGCCGCGGAATTGCCCGCTACCATAGTGGCATCGAAGGAATTCACTCCCATCTGCACGAAGCTGTTGGCGAACTGAAAGATTACGTTTTGCAATCCGGAAGGCATTCCCAGCTTCAGGATGTCCTTCGTAAGCTCCGGATCAAGCCGTAATTTTCCGGGATGCAAGGCATATATATCTTTGTTCCGAAGCAGCGACTGTAAAATTAACACCGCAGACATATACTGGGAAATAATACTTGCCAGTGCCACTCCCGCCACATCCATGCGGCAGACAATCACAAATAACAGATTCAGAATAATATTCAGCACTCCGGAGAAGCCAAGATAATACAAAGGCTTCTTCGTGTTGCCCACGGCGCTGTACACCGCATTACCGAAATTATAGATTGCCAGAGCCGGCATTCCCAGATAATAGATCCGCAGATACAATACCGCCTTGTCCAAAAGCTCTTCTTTCGTCTTCAGCGCTGTCAGCATCCACTCAGCCAATCCCACGCCAAGTACCAGTAACAGTACGCCCATGATCAGGCTGATCAGTGCGGCGGAATGGATCGTCTTCGACAGACTTTCCTTATCTTTCGCTCCGTAATATAGGGCGGTCAGTACATTGATACCGCCGGACAGACCAATGAGAAAGCCGGTGAACATGGTAACCAGTACCGCCGTGGATCCCACAGCTCCCAGTGAAAGTGATCCCGCAAACTGCCCGATCACCGCAATATCCGCCATGTTAAATAACACCTGCAGCAGGTTGGACAGCATCAACGGCACGCTGAAGATCAGTATTTTCTTCCCTAAGGATCCTTCCGTCAGATCCTGCATGTTCTGTTTCATCACGTAATACTTCTTTCTATAATAATATAATCGTCTTTACGGTTACGTCTGTATAATGGTGTAAATTAAAAATTTAAAAGAGCCAACGGCTCAT
>CAVJMX010000061.1:0-17317 GCA_963650795.1 Bacteroidales bacterium H4 | reverse complement strand
TGACGGCCTATGACTGGGCAGATTTTGAGTCTGAGGCAAGACAGGCAGGGGTTACAGCATTTGTATCAAAGCCGATCTTTATGTCAGAACTCAGAAACGTGCTGACCCAGCCGGCAATCAAAGAAGGCATTGAAGGTCTGGAAAGAGAAAAAGATAAGAAAGAGACTTATGATTACAGTGACAAGAGAGTACTGCTGGTGGAAGATAATGAGCTGAACCGGGAGATAGCTACTGCGATTCTGGAAGAAGCAGGCATGAAGGTGGACAGTGTAGATGACGGAGATATTGCGGTCTCTACGATCAACAATGCTCCTGCGGATCAATATGATCTGATCTTTATGGATATTCAGATGCCTAAGATGGATGGTTATACCGCCACCAGAGAGATCCGGACGCTGCCAGACAATCGGAAGGCAAATATTCCGATTGTCGCCATGACAGCAAATGCCTTTGAAGAGGATAAGAGAAAATCCTATGAGTCAGGTATGAACGGGCACATCATAAAGCCGATCAGTATCGAAGCAATCGCTAAAGTGCTGGATGAAATTTTTGACGAAAAGTAAAAATTATTTGGCTGCTTCTGCTGTTGCAGAGCGCTTTGCCAGCTCCTCCTCTTCCAGAACACGGTATGCAACCTTACCGACGAGCGTTTTCGGAAGCTCGTCACGGAATTCGATGGTACAGGGCATGGCGTATTTCGCTATGTGCTTGGAACAATAGCTCATCAGCGCCTGACGTGATTCGTCGTTGGCGGGGAATCCGGCGGTCAGCTTGACGAACGCTTTGACCTTCTGCATCCGGTAGGTATCGGGAATGCCGATGACGCAGGACATCTGAACCATGTCGTTTGCGTCGAGGATATTCTCAATCTGACCGGGATAGACGTTGTAGCCGGAGGAAACGATCATACGCTTGGCACGACCGCGGAAGTAAACAAAGCCTTCCTGATCCATTGTGCCGAGATCGCCGGTGTAGACCCATGTGAGACCGTCGGCATGATGACGCAGGGTCTGTGCGGTCTCTTCGGGGTGCTTCATATATTCCTTCATTACGGTAGGACCGGAGAGCAGAACCTCGCCCTCTGTGCCGTAGGGAACCTCTTTATCTGTGCCCGGCTCGACAATCTTGATGTAAGTGTCCGGGAAAGGAACACCGATGCTTCCCTCCTTGAACATGTGGGGCGGGGTGAGGCAGCATGCCGTGACCGTCTCTGTGGTGCCGTAGCCTTCGCGCACCGGCACGGGCGCACCGTGAGCATAGAGAAATTTGTCAAGCTTCTTCTTCAGCTCAATACTCAGGCTGTCTCCGCCGGAGAATACACCTTTGAGGGAACTGAGATCCGTACCGTCCATGCTCGGCAGACGCAGCAGCGCCTCGTAGAGCGTGGGCACACCTGCAATGAAGTTGCAGTGATACTTGGTGATGAGCTTCGCATAGCTCTGGGCGGTGAAGCGCGGCACGAGAATGCATCGCCCACCCTGGGAGAGCATGGTGTGGATGCATACGCCGAGACCGAAGCCGTGGAAGAGCGGCATGGCAGCCAGCATCCTGTCACCGGGGTTGAACATCGGGTTCGCCATAATGACCTGCTGGCCGAGAGCGTTAAAGTTCTTATTTGTCAGCACGATACCCTTGGTAGTACCGGTGGTGCCGCCGGAATAGAGAATGACGGCAGAATCGTCGCCGGTGCGCTTCACGGAGTAATTCCAGAAGCATGACTTGCCCATGTGCATGAAATCCTTCCAGCGGATGACCGGTGCATCCTTCGGAATCTGGGCAATCTTACGTCCTTCTGTGAGCATATAGCCCGCGCGGACGGGCTTGGAGAGCGCATCCTTTACGCTGGCAATGATAATGTTGACGACACCGGTGTTCTGACGGATGTTCTCGAACTTATTGTAGAACTGGTCCAGCGTGATAGCGGTAACGCTCTCGGACTCATTAAGGTAGAACTCAATCTCCTTTTCCGCCGAGAGGGGATGTATCATGTTCGCAATGCCACCGACGAGATTGATGGCGTAGAACATATAGATCGCCTGCGGACAGTTGGGCATGGCGATGGTAACCTTGTCACCCTCACGTACGCCGATGGTCTTGAGGGAGCGGGCACATTTGCGGATCTCCTCGATCATCTGGTGGTAGGTGGTGGACTTGCCCATGAAGTCGAACGCAACGTTCTTGGGATATTTTTGTGCAACCAGCTCCAGCGCCTCGAACATGGAACCCTCAAAATAGTCCAGATGCAGCGGCACATCGCCGGTATGACCCGCCCACGGAGTCCTGGCAGTAATCTCAGTCATAGTTTACCTCCTGACTCAACGGCAGCTCCAAAAGCTCGGGATGTGCGAGCAGGTGCTGTACGATTTTAAGGGAGCGGGCGAAGTAGAAGCCGTCCGCGATGCGCTCATCCAGCGTGAAACCGATATCTACAACGTCGCGTACCTCGCGGCTGCCGTCTTCGGTAATCTTCTCAGATTTGCGGATGGTGCCGATGGCTGCCATGATGGAGCTCGATCCGTAGTTATTGAGATGATGGTATACGCTGGGGCATTTGATGCTGCCCAGGTTGGTGAGGAAAACGGTAGCAAAGTTGGGATCGTCCTGGCGCAGGCAATCAGGCACCTTGCCAAAGAAGTCCAGTGTTTTAATGATCCAGAAGGTGAAAGCCAAAATGGGGCGCGGCAGTTTTTTGAGCACGTCCATTGCGCCGTTCACGCCGTCGTTTTTCTCTGTTCGCGCCTTGTGGACCTTGCCGACTACGCGGTGTGTCACCTCGGTGAGGTTCCAGTCCTCCGGTGCGGAGACGACAATGAGGGATTCTTCACTGTGGTCTTCAAAGCGCTTCTTTGCCACGAAGCCGAGTGTGATCTCATCACGCCGGTAAAAGCGGCGTCCGGCGATGAAGTTGTTGAGCTGTGGACGAAAATAGATGGTCTTGGCGATTGCCATGAGGATACAGTGGAATAATGTAGTGCGGTATTCCTCTTCCCCCTCGTTCTTTTTGGCAATATAACGTAGAGCTTCCGTCACGTCAAACTCCATATTGACGTATACTTCGGCGTCTGTGCGGTGGTTCATCAGGTGCGGCAGAATGACGTGGAGCGAATCCATGTCGCGGAGCCAGCGGGCGTCTTTTCTGTCACCCCATCGTTTCTTTGGTGCATCACTCATGGTGTGTCCTCTTTTCTTTTGATTTTATCCCTGTTCGAGATATATGAAACCGTATTTTATAGTACTATGATTTCGTAATATTTGCAAGCCCGAAAGCGGTACGGCAGCCATGCCGTATTTAGCTGTGACTTATTTTTATGGAAGTTGCATACCGGGGAAAAATAGGTTATCATAAGGTGGCATCAGTAATAAGGAATGACAAAGGAAAATATTTATGAAATTGTTATACGGTACCGGCAATCCCGCAAAGGTAGCCGCCATGCAAAACCGCTTATCCGAACTGGATATCGAGCTGATCAGCCTGCAGGATCTGCGGGCGCAGGGAAGGGAGATTCCCGATGTCCCGGAGACGGGCAATACCCCTTTGGAGAATGCCAGGCAGAAAGCTCTTGCTTATTACGAAGCTTTTCGGATGCCGGTATTTTCCTGCGATTCCGGGCTGTATTTTGAAGATGTGCCGGAGGAGGTTCAGCCGGGCGTGCACGTGCGGACAGTGAACGGCGTGTATCTGACGGATGAGCAGATGCTGGCACACTATACCGGACTGGTGAAGCGTTACGGGAGACTTACGGCAAAATACCGGAATGCCATCTGCTATGTGCAGGATCCGGAGCATATTTACGAGGCGATGGAGCCGGACATGGAGAGCGAAGCTTTTTGGCTGACGGATGTGTCGCACAGCAGCATCCGCAGGAAAGGCTTCCCGTTAGACAGCATTTCCCTGGATCCGCAGAGCGGAAAATATTTCTATGACCTGCCACAGACCGCGGTGGATCAGGTGGCGGTGGAGGAAGGGTTCCTTACTTTTTTCCGGAGAATCTTACAAGAGGGAACGGTGAATACAAATGGCAGCAGACAGTGAATTGTTTGGAACAGTGAAGATCAACAGAGAGAAAGCACTGGCAGCATTTAAAGAATATACGGATCGTTACGACAGCAGTCGGGACATGATCCGCCTGAAAATAGAACACACCTACCGGGTCTGTGGACTGTGTCAGCAGATCGCAAAGTCATTGAACCTGACGGAAGAGGATGTGGACATTGCGTGGCTGACCGGACTGCTCCATGATGTGGGGCGGTTTGAACAACAGCGGGTGTACGGCACCTTTACGGATGCGGATTCCATCGACCATGCCAAATACGGAGCACGCATTCTGTTTGGTAAGGTCTGGGAGGAGAAATGTGGACTTTTATCGGGAAGTGAAGAGAGTCTTCCCGAGGGAATCCGGGCGGATGCCGGAATCAGCATCCGGGATTTCGTGGAGGATGCTTCCTGCGACGAGCTGCTGTGGACAGCGGTATTTTACCATAGCGCCTATCGGATCCCGGAGGAACTGGATAAGCGGACGGCAATGTTCTGTCATATTTTGCGGGATGCGGATAAGATCGATATTCTGAAGGTCAACGTGGAATTTCCGCTGGAAGAGATCTACAATGTGGACACCGAGGTGTTGTATCAGGAGGAAGTGACGCCGGAGGTGCTGCAGAGCTTTGATGAGGAGCATGCGGTGCTGCGTTCCCTGAAAAAGACGGCGGTAGATAACGTGGTGGGACATATTTCCCTGGTATACGAACTGGTCTATCCGGAGAGCTGCCGCATTGTGAAGCAGCAGGGATATCTGGATCAGCTGATGAATTTTGAATCGCGGAATTCGCATACAAGGAAGCAGTTTGAGCATATCAGAGAACATATGGCAAAATATCTCGCAACCAGGTAGGTCAGATTATATATAGAATCTAAAAATCTCACAGATGACAGGGAATCCCGTTGGCTGTGAGATTTTTGCATATCGGGAATTTTCCTGCGCAGACTAACAAAAGACACGTAAGTTGTCTGCGAAAGGAGATCATTATTATGGATGGATGGAACGGTGGAAGCGGCGGCACAGAGGCGTTTCCCTTAAATGAACTGCCGGTAGGCTTCGGTATGGCGCTGGCGATGAACGAACAGGCGATGCAGGGGTATGCGGCACTGACAGAGACGGAGAAGGAACACCTGATCCTCCGGTGCCGGGATGCCGGATCCAAAGAAGAGATGGAGAAGATCGTGGCATCCCTGGTACCGGGAGAATCGGCGGAGAGCGTTATTGCCAGCCTCCATCAAGAGTGAGAATCTGACCGGTGAGATAGGTCGGAGCCTGGATCAGCTGGAGGACAAGCTTTGCCACTTCCTCCGGTTGACCCAGACGGTCAGCGGGGATCTCTTCCCGGAGAGCATCCATTTCTTCCGGAGAGAAGCAGTGGTTCATGGCAGTGTCGATGACACCGCAGGAGATGGCGTTGACCTGGATATTGCTGGGAGCCAGTTCCTTTGCCAGGGCTTTCGTGAAGCTGTTCACGCCGCCCTTGGAAGCGGAATAGGCGACCTCCATGGAAGCGCCCACGTTGCCCCAGACGGAAGAGATATTGATCATGCGCCCGCTGTGCTTCTGTAACATCAGAGGAACCGCCAGGCGGCTGGTGTAGAAGCAGGAGCTTAAATTTGTGTTGATGACACGCTGCCAGTCTGCAATGCTCATATCTGTGAGCAGACCGATGTAGGAGATCCCGGCATTGTTGACCAGGACGTCCAAGTGATCCAGCGAAGCAAATATTTTTTCGATGGCAGCGGGATCTGCAGCATCTGCCGCGAAAGCGGTGCAGCTGATACCGTATTTTTCTTCTAAGGAGGCAGCAACTGTCTGGAGCTCCGGCAGGGTGTGGCTGCAGGTAAGGATCAGATCGTAACCGGCTTCTGCCAGGGCTTCCGCAATGGCTTTGCCGATACCGCGGGAAGCGCCGGTGACCATGGCTAACGGTGTATTTTTATGTGTATTCATGTAAAATGTCCTTTCTGGAAAGTATGAGTTGAGTGTAGCACAGATGGACTTGCTTTTCCATAGGGGAACTGCTACACTGGACAAAAGGAGAGAAAATTATGTACGATTTGATCATTATCGGTTCCGGTCCCGCAGGGCTGTCGGCAGCAGTCTACGGAAAGCGCGCAGGACTGAACTTACTTATTATAGAAGAAAAGCCCATGAGCGGCGGACAGATTCTCAATACTTATGAAGTGGATAACTATCTGGGACTTCCCGGCATCAGTGGATTCGATATGGGAATGACGTTCAGGCAGCATGCGGAGAAGCTGGGAGCGGAATTTTTAGAAGCTACGGTACACAGCGTGGAAGAGCGCGGTGATTACAAATGCGTCTATGCGGGGAATCAGGAGCTGGAGACCCGCACGGTAATCTTTGCCACCGGTGCGGAGCATGCGAAGCTTGGTGTGCCCGGCGAGGAAGAATTAAACGGCATGGGCGTATCTTACTGCGCTACCTGTGACGGAGCCTTTTTCCGGGGCAGAACGGTGGCTGTGGTCGGCGGCGGAGACGTGGCGTTAGAGGATGCCATCTATCTGGCGAGAACCTGCGAAAAGGTATATCTGATCCACCGAAGAGACAGCCTGCGGGGAGCCATGGTACTGCAGGAAGAGTTAAGGAGCCTTCCCAACGTGGAGATCCTCTATGATCATATAGTCACGGAGATCTGCGGCGAGGATATGGTGGAAAAGCTGCGTATCAAAAATGTGAAGACGCAGGAAGAACAGGATCTGGAAGTTGCAGGCATTTTCATCGCCGTGGGGATCCATCCCAATACGGAACTTATGCGGGAACTGGTGACGGTGGGGGAGGACGGTTACATTCCGGCACCGGAGACCGGTGAGACTGACAGACCCGGCATCTATGTGGCGGGAGACATCCGTAAGAAACCCCTGCGTCAGGTGGTGACGGCAGTGGCGGACGGTGCCAATGCAGCGGTCAGCGCGGGAAATTATTGCAACCATTTTCGTAAATAGTCATAAATCAGTAATACAAACCTTAAAATATTTTAAAGAAAAGCGAAGAAATTTGAAAGAAAAGAGTCACCGATCCGGTGGCTCTTTTTACGTAAAAATGCCGCAAACACGCATAAAATGGGAACTTTTGCCAACATTGACAATTAATTCACTATGTTGACAAATGTTCTTGCGCGTGATATATTTGTTAACAGATGTAACAATTTTGTAACAAATGATCTGAAAATCTAAAGGAAACAATTGAGAAATCAGTTTGAAAAACTGAGATAGATTCCAAAATGCAGGAGGATACAATGGTTCGTAAATCTGTTAAAATTACCGTATGCACCATGGCAGCGGTTATGGCTTTTTCCGGAATGAATATTACCGCAAATGCAGCAGCATCTTCTTCGGTGCTTCCCAGCGGCGGCATTGAATTGACTCTGGCAAAGGGCAACAAGCTGGAGAGCCTTTCCACTGGTACGAACAATACCAAGCAGATTGAGAGTATTGTCGAGACTGTGCTCCGTGATGACCAGATGGACACCACCCCGGAAGCATCCGAGGAGGAGTCTTTCAAGAATCTGGTAATCGCACAGGTAAATGATTATGTAAATGTAAGAAATATGCCCAGCGAGCAGGGTGAGATCGTCGGTAAGTTATATGACGATTCCGTAGGTCTCTTTATTTCTGAAGAAAACGGCTGGTATCAGATCTCTTCCGGTTCCGTAACCGGTTATGTAAAAGCCGAGTACTGTGTGACCGGTGATGAAGCAGTAGAGCTTGCCAAAAAGGTAGGAACCCGACTGGCAACCGTTAACACCACAACCTTAAAAGTACGTACCGAGCCTTCCTTAGAGTCATCCGTATTAGGTCTGGTTCCCCTGGAGGACGAACTGGTAGTGTCTGATGAGACGGACGGCTGGGTACAGGTAGATACCGAGGAAGGCCTCGGATGGGTCTCCACAGATTATGTTTCCCTGCATACGGAATTTGTAGAAGCAGAGTCCAAGGAGGAAGAAGAAAAGCGTCTGGCAAAGGAGAAGGAAGAGAGAGAAAAAGCCCGTGCCGCTGCGGCAGCGAAGGCAGCTTCTAGTAGTAAGAGCTCTTCCAGCAGTGCTCCCGCAGTTACTTATGCAGCCAGCGGAGACAGCGAGATGGGTAAGGCAGTTGCCAACTACGCATTACAGTTCGTTGGCAATCCTTATGTATATGGTGGCTCCAGCCTGACGGAAGGAACCGATTGTTCCGGATTTGTAATGAGTGTATATGCGAATTTCGGTGTAAGCCTGCCTCATTCCTCTTCCGCAGACCGCAGCCAGGGTTCCGCAGTCGACGGACTTGCCAATGCACAGCCCGGTGACCTGATCTGCTACTCCGGACACGTAGCACTGTATATCGGTAACGGTCAGATCGTTCACGCATCTACCGCAAAAACCGGTATTATCGTATCTAACGCTGATTACAAGAAAGTACTGGCAGTTCGACGGATCTTCTAATTGATATAACAGAACGTACAAGGCACTGTGTGGAAACGCACAGTGTTTTTTGTTATATAGGTATGGACTTTTTGAAAAAAATATAAGTTGTATAATGAATTGTGCAATTTGTCAAAATATTGTTATGCGATGAAAAAAGGATTGACAAAACAGAACTATACAAAGTATACAAAAAAAGTGACATGCACGTAAAAATGATAGAAATAGGGCTAAAATACAAAATAAGTTATCCACATCTAAAATGCCCGAAAATAGGATAAAACTTACTTATACACCAAGTTATACACATTATCCACAGAAAAAACGGGACATTGCAGAGGACAAATTTACGAAATAACAAGAACGAATGTTTTGTGAAGATGTAATAAAAATCAAAAAATGACAGAAATTGTCGATTTTAGGGTTGACAGACAGAATGTCAAAAACAAGTAAAAAACTTCTTAAATTGTTGCAAAAAGCTGTGCTATTGTGCTATAATGACTACACAATAAATACAGGGGTTGCCACATGAATCCCTGTAAATAAATACTTGGAAGGGATGATCAGCATGAAGTTTATTATTGTTGGCAGAAACATCGAAGTTACACCAGGATTAAGAGCAGCAGTGGAGGAAAAGATCGGCAAGCTGGACAAGTATTTCAATCCCGATACAGAAGTACATGTGACTTTAAGCGTTGAAAAAGAGCGTCAGAAAATTGAGGTGACCATTCCGGTAAAGGGAAGCATTATCCGTTCGGAGCAGGTAAGCAACGATATGTATGTATCCATTGATCTGGTGGAAGAGATCATTGAGAGACAGTTGAAGAAATATAAGAACAAGATCGTTGACAAGCAGCAGGCGGCAGCTTCTTTCAGTAAGGCATATGTAGAGAATGATTACACAGATGACGACGAGATCAAGATCGTTCGTACCAAGAAGTTTGATATCAAGCCCATGTATCCTGAGGATGCCTGCATTCAGATGGAACTGTTGGGACACAGCTTCTTCGTATTCTGCAACGCAGAGACAGATCAGGTAAACGTAGTGTACAAGAGAAAGGGCGACACCTACGGACTGATCGAGCCGGAAGTATAATCCGGAGATACAATTAAATAAGAACTTACTTACAGCCTGTCGGAATTCCGGCAGGCTGTTTTGTTATGTGGAAAACGGGTAGCCGAAGATTTCCGAATTGTCAGAATACCGGAAAAATCAGACACATAACTTATAAGGAGGAATTGGAACCGGGACAGGGGAATGAACAGAGAAAAAAGATTGCGTACAGGAATCCGGATAGAAATCGTACTTCTGTTTCTTATGATGGGAGTATTTTTTATGAGAGAGGGGAAACGTATAGAACCGCAGGAGCAGGCAGTGGTCACAGCAACCTCCGCCACGGGTAAAGATTATATCAAATGGGTGGACTTTACCGTCTCCTATGAAGCACTCTGTCAGGCTTATGACTGGGATGTGAATACATTTGAAACAGAACATCATGTGGAGTGGATCCCGCTGCTTGCCTATACTGCGGCGAGGACCGGCGGAACATTCGATAAAAAGGCGCTGAAGATCCTGGACGGGACGGCGGAGCAGCTGGCAGAGGGAGAGACGGACATGGAGATTCTCACGAAAGATATGAAATACTACCCCTATTATCTGGAAGCCTACGGTGCCGCCCTGGGAGGACTGGTGGGAGAATATGAGGCAGAGGTGACAGAGGAAGACGGTCAGGTCACCTGGCAGAAAAAATATGGTTTAAAGGGCTATTGCCCCATTGCGAGAGGCTTTGACTATACCCATTACGATGATTTCGGAGCGGGAAGAAGCTATGGATACAAACGCAGGCACTTAGGGCATGACATGATGGGACTTGTGGGTGTACCTATTGTCGCCATCGAGTCCGGCACCGTGGAAGCCCTGGGCTGGAACCAGTACGGCGGCTGGCGTATCGGCATTCGCAGCTTTGACAAAAAGCGCTACTATTATTATGCACATCTGCGGCAGAACTACCCTTATGCGGAAGGGTTGGAAGAAGGCAGCGTGGTGACGGCTGGAGATGTGATCGGCTACATGGGGCATACGGGCTACAGTACCACGGAAAATGTCAATAATATAGAAGTAACCCACCTGCACTGGGGACTGGAACTGGTCTTCGATGAAACACAGAAAGAGAGCGACAACGAGATCTGGATCGATGTGTATCCCCTGACCAGATTCCTGGCAAAACATACCCAGGAAGTGCAGAAGATCGAGGGAACCCAAGAGTGGATCCGCACTACAAAAATCAGAGAATTTTAGTTTCTAAAAATTTCATTTGTTATTTTGTTATTTTTTTGACAAAAGCATTGCAAAACAGATTGCCCTATGTTAAAATGGGAACAGTGAAATGATAAAAAAATAACAATCTACATTTCAGAAAGCAAACCAAACGAAAACAAACAAGTGGAGGACAAACAAATGGCAAAGAAAGTTGTATTAGCAGGCGCTTGCCGTACCGCAATCGGTACCATGGGCGGAACCTTAAGCACAACTCCTGCAGTGGAGCTGGGCGCTATCGTAATCAAGGAGGCTCTGAAGAGAGCAGGCGTTGCTCCCGAAGCAGTTGACCAGGTATATATGGGATGCGTAATCCAGGCAGGTCAGGGACAGAACGTAGCACGTCAGGCTTCCATCAAGGCAGGACTTCCCATCGAAGTTCCCGCAGTTACCATGAACGTGGTATGTGGTTCCGGTCTGAACTGTGTAAACCAGGCAGCACAGATGATCATGGCTGGTGATGCTGACATCGTAGTAGCAGGTGGTATGGAGAACATGTCCATGGCTCCTTACGCAATTCCTCAGGGACGTTACGGATATCGTATGGGTAACGCAACCATGGTTGATACCATGATCAAAGATGCACTTTGGGACGCTTTCAATGATTATCATATGATTAAGACCGCAGACAACATCTGTGAAGAGTGGGGACTTACCCGTGAAGAGCTGGATGAGTTCGCATTAAAGAGCCAGTTAAAGGCTGAAGAAGCTCAGAAGAACGGTGCTTTCAAGGCAGAGATCGTTCCCGTAGAAGTTAAGAAAAAGAAAGAGACCATCATCTTCGATACCGATGAAGGTCCTCGTCACGGATCTACCATCGAAGGTCTGGCTAAGCTTCGTGCCATCAACCCCGGCGGATTCGTTACCGCAGGTAACGCTTCCGGTATCAACGACGGCGCAGCAGCTATCGTTGTAATGAGCGAGGAGAAGGCTAAGGAGCTGGGCGTTAAGCCTATGGCTACTTTCGTAGCAGGTGCTCTGGCAGGCGTTCGTCCCGAGGTTATGGGTATCGGCCCTGTAGCTTCCACCAAGAAGGTAATGGCTAAGACCGGTATGAAGATCGAAGACTTCGATATCATCGAGGCTAACGAAGCATTCGCAGCTCAGTCCGTAGCAGTTGGTAAGGAACTGGGTATCGATGTAGATAAGCAGCTGAACCCCAACGGTGGTGCTATCGCCCTGGGTCATCCCGTAGGAGCTTCCGGATGCCGTATCCTGGTAACTCTGTTGCATGAGATGCAGGCAAGAGGTGCTAAGACCGGTCTGGCTACTCTGTGCATCGGCGGTGGTATGGGTTGCTCCACCATCGTTAAGATCGAGGATTAATTTGATAAATATGCGCTGGGGCGGTAGAATCTCTATCGCCTTAGTGTGGTTTTGAAAACACTATATTGAATGATGCCAGGGTAGGATTGTGGGAGTGCGGAGCACGGAACAATCCGTAGGCATCAAAGTCGGGGGCTTTTGACCCCGACATCATTGAATTGGAAATGTGAAATGAGGTAAAAACATGGATTACATTTTGTATGAGCAGAATGGCAATGTGGCAACCATCACCATCAATCGTGAGAAAGCGCTGAACGCTCTGAATTCTCAGGTACTGGATGAACTGAATGCTACATTGGATGCAGTAGATCTGGCAACGGTTCGTTGCCTGGTGATCACCGGCGCAGGTAGTAAGTCCTTCGTAGCAGGCGCAGACATCGGAGAGATGAGCAGCCTGACCAAGGCAGAAGGCGAAGCATTCGGTAAGAAGGGTAACGATGTATTCCGTAAGATCGAGACTTTCCCCATTCCCGTGATTGCAGCTGTCAACGGCTTCGCTCTGGGCGGTGGATGTGAGATCTCCATGAGCTGTGATATCAGAATCTGTTCCGATAACGCAGTATTCGGACAGCCCGAGGTAGGACTGGGAATCACTCCCGGTTTCGGCGGAACCCAGAGACTGGCTCGTCTGGTAGGTGCAGGCATGGCAAAGCAGATGATCTACACCGCACGCAATATTAAGGCAGCAGACGCTTACAGAATCGGTCTGGTAAATGAAGTATACAGCGCTGAAGTAGATGCAGACGGCAATGTTGTAAAGAGTGCACAGGAAGTAATGCTGGCAGCAGCACAGAAGATGGCAGCTACCATCGCTAAGAACGCTCCCATCGCAGTCCGCAACTGCAAGAAGGCAATCAACGAAGGTCTGGATGCAGATATGGATCAGGCAGTAGCCATCGAAGAGAAGCTGTTCGGCGACTGCTTCGAGACAGAAGATCAGAAGTATGGCATGGCTTTCTTCCTTGACAAGAACAAGGAGAAGGTAAAAGAGCCTTTCAAGAATTGCTGATAGTTACAATAATTTTTCATAAAAAGTATAAAAATCAGGAGGATTTACCATGAAAGTAGGTATTATCGGTGCAGGTACTATGGGACAGGGCATTGCAAAGGCATTTGCCCAGGTAGACGGATATGAAGTAGCTCTTTGCGATATCAAGCAGGAGTGGGCAGAAGGCGGCAAAGCCAAGATTCAGAAGGGCTATGCAAGACTGGTAGAAAAAGGAAAAATGACTCAGGAGACCGTTGACGCTATCGTAGCTAAGATCACTCCGGGCCTGAAGGAAGATCTGTGTGCAGACTGCGATCTGATCGTAGAAGCTGCATTTGAGAATATGGAAGTTAAGAAGACCACCTTCGGTGAGCTGGACAAGATCTGCAAGCCCGAGTGTGTATTCGCTTCCAACACCTCCAGCCTTTCCATTACTGAGATCGGCAACGGACTGACCCGTCCTCTGATCGGTATGCACTTCTTCAATCCCGCAGACCGCATGAAGCTGGTTGAGGTCATTGCAGGTGTGAATACTCCCGCAGAGACCGTAGACACCATCAAGAAGATCGCAGAGGAGATCGGCAAGACTCCCGTTCAGGTAAACGAGGCAGCAGGCTTTGTTGTTAACCGTATCCTGATTCCTATGATCAACGAAGCAGCTTTCATCAAGATGGAAGGTGTATCCGATATCGCAGGTATCGACGCAGCTATGAAGCTGGGTGCTAATCATCCCATGGGACCCCTGGAGCTGGGCGATTTCGTAGGACTGGATATCTGCCTTGCAATCATGGATGTTCTGTACAATGAGACCGGTGACAGCAAGTATCGTGCATGTCCTCTGATCCGTAAGATGGTACGTGGCGGCAACCTTGGTGTGAAGACCGGCAAGGGCTTCTATGTATACAATGCAGACCGCACCAAGACTCCTGTGGATGCACAGTAAATTGTAAATATCAATAGTTACAAATAAGTATAAATAATGGAGGATTAACATCATGGATTTTACATTATCCAAAGAGCATGAGATGGCGAGACAGCTGTTCAAAGAGTTCGCCGAGAACGAAGTAAAACCTCTTGCGCAGGAAGTTGACGAGACCGAAACCTTCCCCAGAGAGACCGTTGAGAAGATGGCTAAATACGGATTCATGGGAATTCCCGTTCCCAAGGAGTACGGCGGACAGGGCTGTGATACCCTGACCTACGCTATGTGTGTTGAGGAGCTTTCCAAGGTTTGTGCAACCACCGGAGTTATCGTATCCGCACACACCTCTCTGTGTATCGATCCTATCATGACATTCGGTACTGAGGATCAGAAGAAGAAATATGTTCCCGATCTGGCAAGCGGCCGTAAGATCGGTGCTTTCGGTCTGACCGAGCCCGGCGCAGGTACCGATGCTCAGGGACAGCAGACCAAGGCTGTATTAGACGGTGACGAGTGGGTCATCAACGGATCCAAGTGCTTCATCACCAACGGTAAGGAAGCTGACGTTTACATCGTTATCGCAGTTACCGGTATCGTAGAGAAGAGAGGCAGAAAGATGAAGGAGATTTCCTCCTTTATCGTTGAAAAGGGTACTCCCGGATTTACCTTCGGTACCAAGGAAAAGAAGATGGGTATCAAGGGTTCTTCCACTTACGAGCTGATCTTCACCGACTGCCGTATCCCCAAGGAGAATATGCTTGGTAAGCAGGGTGCGGGCTTCAAGATCGCAATGCACACTCTGGACGGCGGACGTATCGGTATCGCTTCCCAGGCGCTGGGTATTGCAGAGGGTGCTCTGGAGAGAACCGTTGCTTACACCAAGGAAAGAAAGCAGTTCGGAAAGTCCATTTCCGGATTCCAGAATACACAGTTCCAGCTGGCTGATATGGCTACCAAGGTTGAGGCTGCCAAGATGCTGGTATACAAGGCTGCACGCAAGAAGGACGAGTACAAGACCAATCCCAAGATCTCTTACTCTGTAGAAGCTGCTATGGCTAAGCTGTATGCTGCTGAGGTTGCTATGGAAGTTACTACCAAGGCTGTTCAGCTGCACGGTGGTTACGGTTACATCAGAGAGTACGAAGTTGAGCGTATGATGCGTGATGCTAAGATCACCGAGATCTACGAGGGTACTTCCGAAGTTCAGAGAATGGTTATCTCCGCAGATCTGCTGAAATAAGCAAGCAGGCATTTGTCGGAAATTTTATTAGAAAAGTAAGGAGAAAATACAATGAAGATTGTTGTTTGTATTAAGCAGGTGCCCGATACCAAGGGCGGTGTTAAATTCAATCCTGACGGAACTCTTGACAGAGGCGCAATGCTTGCTATCATGAATCCCGATGATAAGGCTGGTCTGGAAGCTGCGCTGAAGCTGAAGGATGAGTTCGGCGCAGAAGTTACCGTACTGACCATGGGTCTTCCCAAGGCAGCAGATGCTCTTCGTGAGGCACTGGCTATGGGCGCTGACAAAGCAATTCTGGTTACCGACAGAGTACTGGGCGGTGCTGATACCTGGGCTACTTCCACCACCATCGCAGGTGCACTGAGAAATCTTGACTATGATCTGATCATTACCGGACGTCAGGCAATCGACGGCGATACCGCACAGGTTGGCCCTCAGATTGCTGAGCATCTGGGACTTCCCGTAATCTCTTATGCACAGGACATTAAGGTTGAGGGAGACAAGGTGATCGTTCAGAGACAGTATGATGACAGATATCATGTGGTAGAGGCTCAGATGCCCTGCCTGATCACTGCACTGTCCGAGCTGAATAAGCCTCGTTATATGACTCCCGGCGGAATCTTCGATGCCTGCAAGGCAGAGATCACTACCTGGGGCAGAGCTGATCTGAAAGATGTTGATGACAGCAACCTTGGTCTGAAGGGATCTCCTACCAAGATCGCAAAGGCATCCGATAAGGTTCGTAAGGGCGCAGGTGAAAAGATCGTTCCCGATTCCCCCGAAGACGGAGCAGCTTACATTGTGGCTAAATTCAAAGAAAAGCACATCATCTAATATAGGAGGCAAACCATGGTAACCAATAATATTGAAGAATACAAGGGTGTATATGTGTTCGCCCAGCAGGTAGACAATGAGATCAGCGGTATCGCATTGGAGCTGCTCGGCAAAGGTAAAGAGCTGGCTGCAAAGCTGGAGACCGAGGTAACCGCGGTTCTGATCGGTTATAATGTAAAGAATCTGGCAGATAAGCTGGCAGAGTATGGTGCAGATAAGGTGATCCTCGTAGATGATCCCGAGCTGGAGACCTACAGAACCGAGCCTTATGCACATGCACTGGCATCTGTTATCGAGAAATATAAGCCTGAGATCGTTTTGGTAGGTGCAACCGCTATCGGACGTGACCTTGGTCCTACCGTTTCCGCAAGAGTTAAGACCGGTCTGACTGCTGACTGTACCGTACTTGAGATCGGAGATTTCCCTCTCAATGCTATTCCCGGACAGGAGCAGAAGCACAATCAGCTGCTGATGACCCGTCCTGCATTCGGTGGTAACACCATCGCTACCATCGCCTGTCCTGACAACAGACCTCAGATGGCAACTGTTCGTCCCGGCGTTATGCAGAAGATCGCTCCCATCGCAGGTGCAAAGGCTGTGATCGAAGAGTACAATCCCGGATTTACTCCGAACAACAAATATGTAACCATCAAGGAAGTCGTTAAGGCTGTATCCGATACCGTTGATATTATGGATGCTAAGATCCTGGTATCCGGCGGACGTGGAGTCGGCAGTGCAGAGAACTTCAAGATCCTGGAGGATTTGGCAGAGGTTCTGGGCGGTACCGTATCCTGCTCCCGTGCAGTTGTAGATAACGGCTGGAAGCCCAAGGATCTGCAGGTTGGACAGACCGGTAAGACCGTTCGTCCCCAGATCTACTTCGCAATTGGTATCTCCGGTGCAATTCAGCACGTAGCAGGTATGGAAGAGTCTGATCTCATTGTTGCCATCAACAAGGATGAGACCGCTCCTATCTTCGATGTAGCTGACTACGGCATCGTAGGCGACCTGAATAAGGTAGTTCCCGCTCTGACCGAGCAGCTGAAGGCTGCAAAGGCTGAGAAGGCAGCGAACTAAGAGCCTGTTTTTTGACAGATATTTTGAACCCTCCCTGTTAATATCAGGGAGGGTTTTATATTGCACTTTCGACACTTACATAGTAAAATAAAATGATGCCAGGGTCAAAAGGTCTAAACCCACATGAGCTTGCTCATAAGTGGGTGA
>CAVJMX010000060.1:0-17738 GCA_963650795.1 Bacteroidales bacterium H4 | reverse complement strand
TCCAGAGGAATGCGTCTGGTAGCCCATGAACCCTTTGAGTCTACGGAAGCGGCAATCATCAAGGAATCGGATATTTTCTCGGATTCCGTGGTGGTGGAGAATTTTCCCCGCAGAAAGCTGGTAGCCGATACCGATACCGGCAAGGAGATCCAGGAGAATATCTTCTATCTGGAAGAACTCCTGGAAGCTTACCGGGAAGGCACGATCATGGAAGAAATATAGTAAAATACAGATTATCTCTGAACGTTACCTGTGGTGGAAGTGGTGGTATTATTGTCATTACCGTTACCTACCAGATCGTTGGTGATATCGGAGACTCCATTGGCAGCATCGTCTACGATATTGCCTACGGTATCACCGGCTTCTCCGACAGCGTTACCGGCATTGTCCAGCATGGAATCATTTTCGGATACGGTGTTGCCGTTGCCATTCGTGTCACCCATGTTGTCGGTGGCAGCGGTTCCGGTCTCTGCGGGCTGTGTCTGCGCGGCAGTGCTCTCCTGGGTGGCAGGAGAGGCAGAAGGAGACGGGGAGGCAGCCATGCTGCCGGAATTATTGTTGTTTTTGTTGTTGCCGCAGGCAGCAGCCATACACAGGTAGACCGTGATAATGCCCAGTACCAGTAACTTTTTTCCAAAGATGGATTTTACGTTATTTTTGTTGTTTTTGCTGTTTTTCATAATGTCCTCCATTCAAGATGACCCGTTATGGGAATAATAGTTCCGGATGAAATGACCGGCTTGAGGGTAGTATGTGCTGGGAACAGGAAAATATACAAAAAGATACAAAGAAATGAGGAAGCAAATGGAATTTCGACCCTGTATAGATATTCATAACGGAAAAGTAAAACAGATCGTGGGCGGAAGCTTAAAAGATCTCGGCGACCAGGCACAGGAAAATTTTGTATCGGAGCAGGATGCCGCTTTTTATGCAAAATTATACCAAAAAAATAACTTAAAGGGCGGACATATTATTTTACTGAATGCGGCAGACAGCCCTTATTATGAAGCTACGAAGCAACAGGCGCTTGCCGCCCTGCGGGCATATCCGGGCGGACTGCAGGTGGGCGGAGGCATCACTGCGGACAATGCGGCGGAGTACTTGGAAGCAGGAGCTGCGGCAGTGATTGTGACCTCTTATGTATTCCGGGAAGGCCGCATCGACTACGACAGACTGGACAGACTGGTGCAGGCGGTAGGAAAAGAGCATCTGGTGCTGGATGTCAGCTGCAAACGTGTGGGAGAGCAGTATCTCGTAGTGACGGACCGCTGGCAGAATCTGACAGAGGAGACGATGGACGAGGCATTGCTTGCAAAGCTGTCTGCTTATTGTGAGGAATTCCTGATCCATGCGGTGGATGTGGAAGGCAAGGCGCAGGGAATCGAACAGGAACTGGTAAAATCGATTGCAGACTATACCGGAAATCCCATCACCTACGCCGGTGGAGTGCATTCCATGGAAGATCTGCTTTTGTTAAAAAAGCTCGGACAGAACCGGATGAATGTAACGATCGGAAGCGCCCTGGATCTGTTCGGGGGCAGCATGAAATGGGAAGATGTGTTGTCGGTGTGCAGCGTATCGTAATTCCTAATGAAAATCATACAGAAATAAAAATGCCGCAGGATCTTTACGTCCTGCGGCATTTTGCGTATACAATTTTATGATTAAAGCTTGGTGACATTCACTGCCTGAGGTCCCTTTTCACCGTCTACAACGTCGAAAGAAACGGCTGCGCCCTCTTCCAGAGTCTTGTAACCCTCCATGTTCAGTCCACTGTAATGTACGAATACATCCTTGCCGGATTCATCGGAGATGAAACCATAACCCTTCTGATTGTTGAACCACTTTACTGTACCTTTGTTCATAATAGATACCTCCACAATTCTTTGCTGTCATTTACTTTTTACAATGTATACAACATTGTCTCAGCAAGTGCATCATAGCACAGCGGTTTGTAAAAGTAAATAGACGATTCGTAAAAATGCACAAAAATTTATGGGCAAATCATTCATAAATACGAAGAAATGAAGAAAATCTTGGGAAAATATTACAAAATTGTTAAGAAATGATTGCTGTAAGGGCTTTCCTGTGGTAAAATGGGTTGATGTTTAGCGGAGGTGACTCTATGAAAAGACGTAAACATAAGCGAAGACTGAACCATGTGTTGATCCTTACGTCAGACGCAGCAGATGCCAATGTAAAGCAGTTCCGTGTACGTGCATGGATCGTGGAAGTAGTAGTTTTGGTATTATGTGTGCTGATCGGCGGAGTGATCGGCTATTTTATTTACGAAGGACAGCTGTGGGAGAATGCCAGCAGACGCAGCCATGAACAGGTCGTGGCATTAGAAGCAGAGAACAAGACACTGACAGAGCAGAACAGCAAGCTCGAAGCACAGGTGACGGAACAGGCAGAGGAAATACAGATCTTAAGTGATACGGTGAGCCAGAAGGTACAGAGTGAGAGCAAACTGTCGGCAGCGCTTGAGAAGCAGAGTCTGCCTACGGAATTCCCGCTGACGGGATCCGCATCCATGGAAGATGTAACGGAAGGTGACCCCATGTGCATTTTCCATGCTTCAGTAGGTACTACGGTGGTAGCTGCGGCAAGCGGTACTGTGATCGCGGTGAATGATGATGAGACCTACGGACATAGTGTGTGGGTGGATCATGGCAACGGTTATATTACAATCTACCGGAATAAGGGAGATGCGACAGTATCCGTCGGTGATTCCGTAGTACAGGGTACCACATTATTTGTCATCGGTGAGGATAATGCAGATCTGGGCTATCAGATGCAGAAGGACGGAAGTTATATCAATCCTATGGATATGCTTGCAATCAGCGGCTGATTGCGGAAAGGTTTGGAAAATACATGTTAGGAAAAAAGAATACAGATACCAAAATGAACACCCTGATCGGTGCCGGTGCGGAGTTAGCCGGTGATTTCACCCTGGACGGTTCTGCAAGAATTGACGGTAAGATCGGCGGAAATGTAACGGTGACGGGCAATCTGATTCTGGGAGACGGAAGTGTGGTGACAGGAGATGTACAGGCAGCCTCCGTATTGATCGGCGGTGAAGTGACCGGTAATATCAATGCACCGGAGAAGGCTGAGCTGACCGCTTCCGCAAAGGTTCTGGGAGATATTGCCACGAAAGTGATTGTTATTGATGAGCATGCCGTATTCCAGGGGAAGATTGATATGAATCAGACGGTTCCCGATAAAAAGGGAAAACCAAAAACAGCGAAGTCAGTACGTGCCGGACGCAAGAGTGCCAAGGCAGCCATCGCGGAAGCCTTAAAAGAGGTGGAAGAGGAAGAAAGGAGAGAAAATCAGGAGGCAACTCTGGAAACTGCTTCGGAATCCACATCGGAACCTGCCCAGAATAAAACAGAAGAATAACAATAAAAAGACATTGGCGAAGTTATGCCAATGTCTTTCTTGTTGATATCTTATGCTTCTGACTTTTTCTCCATCCGGTCAAATACCAGTTCATAACCGTCGTTGCCGTAATTCAGAGAACGATTCACACGGCTGATGGTGGCGGTAGAAGCACCGGTCTTCTCGGCGATCTCTAAATATGTCTTACCGTCCTTCAGCATGGCAGCTACTTCAAAGCGCTGGGACAGTGATAACAACTCATTGACTGTGCACAGGTCTTCAAAGAAACTGTAGCATTCCTCACGGGACTGCAGACACAATACTGCATCAAAGAGAGAATCCACAGCATCCGTTTTGATTTTTTTATTCATGTTCGACACACCTTTCCATAGTTGTAATAAATACAACGCGACTATTTGTATTTTAGCATACTAAAGTTGTAAAGTAAAGATGTGAAACAAAATAGTTATAAAATCTTCATAAATTCTGAGAATGAAGAAAAGGCACAAGTGTTGACATGTAGTTTTTGATACTATATAATGAATGCAAAAGAAAACAAGCGACCGCAGGGCGGGCATTTGTTTTCTTGCATTCATTAACGAGAGAACTGTCTGCAAAGCAGACAGTAGAGTGCGAAGCACGGGTTCTCGAGTTAATATTACCTGGAAAGGACAGCAGGATATTATGGCAGCTACAACAGAAGAATTACTGCAGACGATCTTACAGAGTCTGGAGAAAGTAGAATATATCAAATCGGAAGACATTCCGAACATTGATCTGTACATGGATCAGGTACTGACCTTCATGGACCGGAAGCTGCGTTCGGCAGTAAGACCTCAGACAGAAGACCGGGCACTGACCAAGACCATGATCAACAACTATGCGAAGAACGATCTGCTGCCTCCTCCGGTGAAGAAGAAATACTCCAAGGAACATGTGCTGCTTCTCATTTTTATCTACTATTATAAAGGGGTGATCCCCATGAATGAGATCCAGACGCTGCTTAAGCCCCTCACGGAGCGCTATTTCCAAAACGGACAGGCTTTTGACTTGGAGAGTGTCTACAAAGAAGTCGTAGTGTTAGAGAAGAAGCAGTTAGAAGACCTGAAGCAGGATGTGGTGGAGCAGTTCAAAAAGGCGGAGGAAGCGTTTACCGAGGTGACCGGAGAAGAACAGGAATTCTTACAGAAATTCGCCCTGATCTGTCTCTTAAGCTTTGATGTCTACATGAAGAAAATGATCGTGGAGCGCCTGGTAGCGGAACTGGCAAACGATGTGAAAGCAGTGGAGCCTGAGAAGGAAGCCCACAAAAAAAATAAAGAGAAATAGAGATAAATAAAAATATGAAAGCATTTATGGATCTTCATACGCATACCCTGGCAGCAGGGCATGCGTATAGTACATTATTGGAGAATATAGACGCTGCCCTGGAAGAGGGCATCCGGTATCTGGGAATGAGTGAGCATGGTCCCATCACCCCCGGAGGACCCCACGATTTCTATTTTGGCAATTACAAAGTGATTCCCAGAGAGTATGACAGAGAGGAAAAGACCGGGAGAGTAATACCGCAGGCAGGAGGAAAATTGCGCCTGTTGTGCGGCGTGGAGGCGAATATCCGCGACACCGACGGGACGTTAGACCTGGAGGAAGCGAAGATGCAGGCGATGGATTATGCCATTGCCAGTATCCATCCCTTTGCCTATACCGCCGGCAGCCGTAAGGAGAATACACTTGCCTCTGTCAGAGCTTTTCAGAATCCGTATGTGAAAATACTGGGACATCCGGATGATGGCAGATTCCCGTTAGACTACGACGAGTTGGTACGGGAAGCAAAGGCAGCAGGGGCGGCACTGGAGGTCAACAATTCTTCTTTGCATCCGAAGTCCGCAAGACAGGGCGGCAGAGAAAACATCACGGAATTGTTAAAGACTTGCATGAAGTATGACCAGGCTGTTATAATGGGAACGGACAGCCATATGTGTTTTTCCATAGGAAAATTTGACGAGGCGGAGCAGCTGATGCGGGAATTGGAATTCCCTGCGGAACTGGTACTGAATTATGACCCGGAAAATATCCGTAAGCTGATCAACATTACATTGGACTGATTCCCTCCGGCAGCGCCGGAAGCAAGAATATACGCCGAAGAAGGCGCGCCCTGTAAGAGGGCAGATAGGAGAACAAATGAAAGACGCAAATTGTGGATATTGTATGAGAGGAGAACTGTTAGACAAGTTCGGTATTTTTATCTGTGACCTGAAGGTCAGCAGCCTGATCCTGTTCAAGGAGCAGAGTCATCCCGGCAGATGCATCGTAGCATATAAGGATCATGTCAGCGAGATCGTGGACATCAGCGAGGAGGAGAGAAGATTATTCTTCGAGGATGTGGCACACGCAGCGAAAGCTATCCATGCAGCCTTCCATCCCGATAAGTTAAACTACGGCGCTTACGGTGACACCGGCTGCCATCTGCACATGCACCTGTGCCCGAAATACAAGGACGGCTTTGAGTGGGGCGGAACCTTCGAGATGAACCCCGGCAAGACCCTTTTGACCGATGCAGAATATCAGGAGATGATCGATAAGATCAAGGCAAATCTGTAAAACGGTAAAGACTTCGGAACATTTTCTTTGGCATTACATAATATAGATATGTAATCTCAGGGAGGATGAACCATTATGAAGACAAAGAAAGTAACGGCAATCGTACTGTCCGCGCTGCTGGCGACAGCTATGCTTACGGGCTGCGGCAGCGCAGAACAGACGAACGGACCAAAGAAGACCAGAGTGGTGCTCAATGAGGTAGCCCACTCTCTTTTTTATGCACCGATGTATGTGGCAATCGAGGAAGGGTATTTTGAGGATGCCGGAATCGACTTAGAACTGGTGACGGGATTTGGTGCGGATAAGACTATGACCGCGGTGCTGACCGGAGAGGCGGACATCGGTTTCATGGGCAGTGAGAGTACGATTTACACCTATGCCGGCGGCACGGAAGACTATGTGGTGAACTTTGCACAGCTGACCCAGCGGGCAGGGAATTTTCTGGTGGCGCGAGAGCCCATCGATGATTTTGCATGGGATATGTTGAAAGGCACCACGGTCTTAGGCGGCAGAGCGGGCGGTATGCCGGAGATGGTATTTGAATATATTCTGGAGAAAAATAATATCGATCCGGCAGCAGATCTGACGATTGACCAGAGTATTGACTTTGGCTCCACAGCAGCGGCATTTTCCGGCGGACAGGGGGACTTCACCATTGAGTTCGAGCCGCATGCCACACTGTTAGAACAAAAGGGTGACGGCTATGTAGTGGCATCTCTGGGGGAGGAATCCGGCTATGTGCCGTATACTTCTTTTTCTGCCAAGAAAAGTTATATAGAGAAAAATCCGGAGACGATTCAGGCTTTCACCGATGCATTGCAGAAGGGCATGGATTATGTACAGGAACACAGTGCGGAGGAGATCGCCAAATGTATCGCACCACAGTTCGCCGAGACAGAGAGCGACACACTGACTGCCATCGTTGCCAGATATAAAGAACAGGATACCTGGAAAAAAGATCTGATCTTCCACGAGGATGCTTTTGATCTGTTACAGAATATTCTGGAAGATTCCGATGTGTTGAAAGAGAGAGTGCCTTACGAGGTACTGGTGACCACAGAATTTGCCGAGAAAGCGGCAAAATAAAAAATCAAAAAAGGGGGAGGATCAGACGTCCTCCTCCTTGATGTGTATGTTTTTAATTGCCCAGAGCTTCAAAGCCTTGGCGTTGGTGCTGATCTTCTCCAGGGAATCCAGAATATCCTGGAATGCCGGGCGTTCGTCCTCGGAGATCACACCGTCTTCGGAAATGGCGATCAGGGAAGCACGGAGAGTATCGATATCTTTTAAGGAGCCCAGTACCTTTAATGCCAGTCGGTCAAAGTCTACGATATCAACCTCGGAGACACTGTTGCGTCCCAAGGGGCATTCCCTGGCGCAGAAGGAATTGCACAGCTCCGGTGTATTGTATGCCTCTGCCATTGCCTTGACTTCTTCAGGGTAGGGAGCAATGGTGTCCAGCTCGATCCTTGCCAGTCTGGTGCGGTCGATGCCTACCAGTTCGGCAGCTTTTTCGCGGCTGCTGAAGTCCGGATTCACCTCGGCAGCTTCGCAACGTGCGAGATAGTACATATTATCAGCGGCTTTTGTAGCTTTTTTACCCATTTTTCTTTCGATCCTTTTATATTATGATGCCAGGGTCAAAAGGTCTAAACCCACATGAGCTTGCTCATAAGTGGGTGAAAGACCTTGGGACCCGCCCCGATATGAGCATAAAAGTGGGATGATAATCCCACGATATGCGAATATTGGGTAGGATTGTGGGAGTGCGGAGCACGGAACAATCCGTAGGCATCAAAGTCGGGGGCTTTTGACCCCGACATCATATTATAGTGTAATCAAACATCTCTAGTATCACAGTTTAGTAGAAAAACGACACATTGTAAAGGAAAAATGACGATATTTTACGAAAAGCAGTTGAGGGAATGTGTAAAATTTGCTAAAATGTAAGAGATGTGAAAAAGAACAATTTTTCATATATAAAACGGAGGTGCGGTAATGGGTTTAATCAGAGCAGCAAAAGATGCAGTCAGTAGCATGATGGCTGACCAGTGGAGAGAGTATTTCTACTGTGATTCTCTTTCCAATGACGTATTGGTAGTAAAAGGACAGCAGCGTGTAACCAATGGACGCAACAGCAACACCAAGGGTGTGGAGAATATCATCTCCAACGGATCCATCGTGGCAGTTAACGAAGGACAGTGTATGATCATCGTAGATCAGGGCGGAATCGTAGAGTTCTGTGCGGATGCCGGTGAGTTCGTATATGATTCTTCCACAGAGCCCAGCCTGTTCTACGGCAATCTTGGTGAGAGCGTTAAGAATACTTTTTCCAACATCGGAAAGCGTTTTACCTTCGGAGGTAATGCGGCGAAGGACCAGAGAATCTACTTCTTTAATATTAAGGAGATCATGAACAACCTCTTTGGTACGGCAAGCCCCATTCCTTTCCGTGTGATCGACCAGAATATCGGACTGGATCTGGATACCTCCTTACGTTGTAACGGTGAGTATTCCTTCCACCTGGTAGATCCCCTGTTATTCTATAAAAATGTATGCGGCAATGTAACAGAGTCTTACACCAGAAGCGAACTGGTAGCGAAGATGAAGTCAGAGCTGCTGACTGCGCTGCAGCCCGCACTGGCTAAGATCTCCGCACTGGGTGTACGTCCCAGCGAAGTTCCCGCACATACTGCGGAACTTACAGAAGCCCTGAAAGAAGAGCTTTCCGATCTGTGGACCAAGCTTCGCGGTATCGAGATCGTTACCATCAATATCAACTCTGCGAAAATTCCCGATGAGGATGCGAAGACCATTGCTGATCTGCAGAGAACCGCAGTACTGCGCAATACCGGAATGGCAGCAGCTACCATGACCGCTGCACAGGCAGAGGCTATGAAGATGGCAGCATCCAACACCTCCACCGGTCCCATGATGGCATTTGCCGGCATGAACATGGCAAACATGGTAGGCGGTATCAATGCCGGACAGCTGTACCAGATGGATGCCCAGCAGAACGGTATGGGAATGATGCAGCAGGCAGCACCCGCACAGGGCCAGAGCCCTAAGATGCAGGCACCGGTACTTGGTTGGACCTGTAGCTGTGGCGCTGCGGATAACCGCGGTAAGTTCTGTTCCGAGTGTGGCGCACCCAAGCCCTCCGATGCAGGTTGGACCTGCAGCTGCGGCGCAGTGAACCAGGGTAAGTTCTGTTCCGAATGCGGAGCAAAGAAGCCGGACGGCGCACCGATCTATAAATGTGACAAGTGCGGCTGGGAGCCGGAAGATCCTGCACATCCTCCTAAGTTCTGCCCGGAGTGCGGCGATCCTTTTGATGAGAACGACAGAGTATAATACATACTCAGCAGAATGGTTTCTTACAAAAAGCAGTACAGCGGATGCCTCTTTGGCGTCTGCTGTACTTTGCTGTAACAGTTCAGCCATGAACAAAGAGAGTCACGAAGTGACGGAAGAGCATGGTAGTGCGGCTTTGCGAATGGCGCTTCGGAACTGTGTTATACAAAATATTACAATACAATGGGAAAACACAGAGAAACGTAAATGAACGGAAGCCTGATTGCGATTATTGTTATATTGGTATTACTTCTGGTGCTGGCCGGCATTATTTATTATGTCTATTGCAGCATTAAGAAGAAGCTGCGGGATACCTCCCGATTGTTATTCGGAACAGATTCCATGATCGAAGGGATGAAACAGAGGGAAAAGGAAGTGGAAATGACGCCGAAGTCGGTATCTTCCGCAACGAATCTGTACATGCCGTCCATCATGCGGGATTTTCCGGAATTTCATTACGATGAGATGAAGAGTAGAGCGGAGAATGTACTGACCTCCTATTTGCAGAGTATTACCAAGCAGAATCCGGCCCTTTTGTCGGAAGGAACGAGAGAATTGAAAGAACAGCTCAGACTGCGGCTGGAAATGTTACAGAACCAGTCTCAGAGGGAGAGCTTTGAAAATATCCATATTCACAGAACAGAGATCCATCAGTACCGGAAGCAGAAGGGTAGACAGAGTATTGTGCTGCAGTCGGCGGTGGAATATGTGCATGCATTAAAAGAAAACGGCAAGCTCATACGTGGCAGTGAGGATCACAAGGAGCAGGCAAAATATAACGTGGAGCTGGTCTATATTCAGGATCAGGATATGATCGAGAACCAGGAAGATGCGGGTCTGGGACTGAACTGCCCGAACTGTGGTGCCCCCTTACCGGGACTGGGAGCCAAAAAGTGCATTTACTGTGATACCCCGATCGTAGAATACAATCTGCGTGTCTGGAATTTCAGCCGTGTGGAAGAGGCATAGGAAAGCTTGAGAGGTTTGCATGGAAGAGAAGTGTATGGGATTGGAAACTGGGGTTATAATGCAGGAAAAACAGACAGGGGATGTGGACAGACAGCTGGATGAGACTACCAGAGAACTGCACCGTGAGCGGGAAAAGCTGATGGCTGTGATCCGTATGTCCGGGGATCTGATTTTTGAGTATGATATTGCAAACGATAAAATGTATTATGCCGGTCCGGGGGAAGGCATCCTGTACGCCACGCAGATCACGGAAGGGTATACGGAGCATCTTCTCAGGGAGGCGGGCAATCGCACGGAGACCGTGGAACAAAAGCTTTCGGAAGCATTGCGAAGCGGCAAGCCAGATATCTATATCGAGCTGTGCAAGACGGACGCGGAAGGCAAGCCCCGCTGGGTGAAAGTCATCGGTCAGACCTTTTATGATGAAAAGGGTGAACCGGAGCGTGTCCTGGGAAAAGTCTGCGATATTGATGATCAGAAGAAAAAGGAATGGGAATTGCGGGAAAAATCCCAAAAGGATTCCCTGACCGGATTATTAAACAATTCCACCATCAAACAACAGATCAGTGTCAGACTACAGAACCTGAAGCGTGGGCAGACCGCATATCTGGTCGTTCAGGATGTGGACAGTTTTAAGAAGATCAATGATACCAACGGACATCTGTTTGGGGATGCGGTGCTGTGCTCTTTTGCGGATGAACTGGGCAATATTTTCCCCGAGGCATTAAAAGGCAGAATCGGCGGAGACGAATTTGTCTTCTATGTGGAAGATATGGACAGAGAACTGCTTCAGGAGAAATTAAAGCAGCTGAACCGTTGTATGTCCGACCGCTATGACGATGACAAGACGGGACTGCATATCTCCTGCAGCCTGGGTGTGGCAGTGACGGACGGTACGGTGACAGATTACAATCTGTTGTTCCAGTGGGCGGATGCTGCTCTGTATCAGGTAAAAAGCAGGGGAAAAGGTGCTTATTATCTGCTGGATGTCAAGGAAGGCGTGGCATTGCCCGGCAAAAGCTACCTGGACAGTGAAGAGAATAAAGAGGACGAGATCGCTCATAAGGAAGCACAGTTCGAGAGTGCGGAAGACCTGGTGCTGTTCTGCATGGATCTGTTGGAAAATGTACCGAATCTGACCAGCGCGCTGAAGGTGATCTGCGAGCGGACCTATAGCTTTTTCGGGATCGATGATATGATCTGCGTGGAGGTCAATGAAGCAGGTCCTGTGATCCGCTATCAGTGGAATCGGGAGGAAAAGCAGAATTTTGCTAAGAGAATACTGAATCCCGGTGTGTTTGAGTGGGACAGAATCCGTAAAAACGCGGATGAAACCGGTGTCGCCATCTACAGGCAGTCAGAGACTCCGGATGTCTACAAAGAAGAGGCGGAGTCTGTGATGATCGCAATGTCTACTGCATCCAAAGGAATGAAAGCCAGCGTGATTTTCTCAGATCGCCATACGGAGAGAAAATGGGAAGAGGAGAAAAATGCGCTGAGCAGAATTTCCCATCAGATCTTCAACAGGCTGCGCATGTTAAAAAATGCGGAGAAGGATCAGCGGGAATTGAACCGGAAATTAAACTATGATGCCCTGACCGGACTGCCTATATATAATAAGTTCGTGGACAAGCTGGAAGCTTATATGGCAACTCACGGCAAGACAGGTCTCTTTTTCGTGTCTTCCGATTTTTCCAATTTCCAGTATGTGAATGAAATGTACGGCTATGAAGTGGGAGACCGGATCCTGCATGATTTCGCGGTGGCATTACAGGAAAAATGTCAAAACGGAGTGCTGTTCTGCCGTGTGACCTCGGATCATTTCGTGGGAGTACTGAAGGAAGATACGGTGGAAGATGCCAAAGACGAATATCTGGAATTCACCAATGCTTTTGTGCAGAAGACCAACAGCCGGTACGACCAGTGTAATCTGGTCATTGCCACGGGGCTGTATCAGATTCTGGAGAATGACTGGTCCGTATCCTCCATGATGGATAACGCCAACGAGGCAAGAAAACAGTGCAAGACCCAAAAAGTGGACAGTGCGGTGGAAATCTATACGGAGAAGATCCGTAAGGATTTAGAGAACACCAGAGAGATCGTGTCCGGTATGGTCAGCGCCTATAATAATAAGGAGTTCCATGCGTATTTGCAGCCGAAGGTGTCCCTGCATACCGGCAAAGTGATCGGTGCGGAGGCACTGGTGCGGTGGATCCGCGCGGATGGCTCCATGGTGATGCCCGGCAGGTTTATTGATGTCTTCGAGAGAAACGGTTTCGTCACCAAGGTGGATTTCGCAGTACTGGATCAGGTGATGGAGTATCGGCAGGATGCCCTGGCACAGGGAGAAGAAGTGGTGCCGATCTCCGTGAATTTCTCCAGAAGGCACAATGAATATACAGACTTTGTACCGAATATTTTGAAACGCCTGAAAGATTATAAGGTGCCCGGTGAGCTATTGGAAGTGGAAGTGACGGAGTCCGTCTTCATGTCGGATCTGAATAAGCTGACCAACTATCTGGTGACTTTAATGGAGAAGGGCGTGGAGATCTCGGTGGATGATTTCGGCAGCGGCTATTCCTCCCTGAATCTGTTGTCCAAAGTGGCGGTGGACACGGTAAAGCTGGACAAGCAGTTCTTAGATGACACCATGAATAGCGAACGGGAAGAAACAGCATTGACAATTATCAAATATCTGACTAAAATGTTGAAGCATCTCGGTTTCAAAGTATTGGCAGAGGGCGTGGAGACGAAGGAGCAGTTAGACATGCTGCGGCTGGCAGACTGCGACATCGTACAGGGCTATTTTTATGCAAAGCCCATGCCAATCGAGGACTTCCGGAAGTTTTTGCAGGAATTTAATGAAAGGGAAAATGCGTAATTCATGAGTATTTATGATACCTTAAATAAAGAACAAAAAGAAGCGGTGCTTCATACAGAAGGACCGCTACTTCTGTTAGCGGGAGCAGGAAGCGGCAAGACCCGTGTCCTGACCCACCGGGTGGCATATCTGATCGATGAGATGGGAGTGAACCCCTGGAATATTCTCGCCATTACTTTTACCAACAAGGCGGCACAGGAGATGCGGGAACGTGTGGATCAGATCGCGGGATTTGGCGCGGATCAGGTGTGGGTAGCGACGTTCCATGCCACCTGCATGCGGATCTTAAGAAGACACATCGACAGACTGGGGTACGATACGAATTTTACCATCTATGATACGGATGACCAAAAATCAGTGATGAAGCAGGTCTGCAAGCGTCTGAACATCGACACGAAGATGTACAAGGAGCGGACGTTGCTGTCGGAGATCTCCTCCGCCAAGGATGAACTGGTAGATGTGCGGGAATTTGAAGTAAAATCCGTGGGAGATTATAAAAAATCCGTCATTGCCAAGGTCTATAGAGAGTACCAGGAGACACTGAAAAAGAGTAACGCGCTGGATTTTGATGATATCATCGTAAAGACCGTGGAACTGTTCAAAAGTTGTCCGGAGGTACTCTATAACTATCAGGAGCGTTTTAAATATATCATGGTGGATGAGTACCAGGATACCAATACGGCACAGTTTGAGCTGATCCGGCTGTTGGCGGACGGCTATCGCAATCTGTGCGTGGTAGGTGATGATGACCAGTCCATCTATAAATTCCGCGGCGCCAATATCCGTAACATTTTAGATTACGAGAAAGTATATCCGGATGCAAAAGTGATCAAACTGGAACAGAATTACCGCTCCACACAGAACATCCTGGATGCGGCCAATGCGGTGATTCGCAACAACAGAGGTCGTAAAGAAAAAGCCCTCTGGACGGAAAAAGGAGCGGGCAGCCGAATCCATTTTCGACAGTTTGACAATGCCTACGAAGAGGCGGAGTATATTGCGGACGATATCTCCGATAAAGTAAATAAAGACGGCGTTGCCTATGCGGATTGTGCGGTGCTGTACCGGACCAACGCCCAGTCCAGACTTTTGGAAGAGCGTATGGTGGTGGAAGGAATTCCCTATCATGTGGTAGGTGGCGTGAACTTCTATGCACGTCAGGAGATCCGGGATATCCTGGCATATTTAAAGACAATTGATAACGGCAGGGACGAAGTGGCTCTGCGCAGAATCATCAACGTTCCGAAGCGAAGCATCGGTGCGGCGTCTCTGGAAAAAGTGGCGGACTATGCACAGATGAAGGATATTACTTTATTTGATGCGCTGCGCGAAGCGGATCAGATTCAGGGACTCGGCAGAGCGGAGACGAAGATCCGTGGATTCGTGAATCTGATCGAAGTACTGCGCAGCGGGTTGTCATCTTATACGTTGCCGGATCTGATCAAGTCTTTATTAGAACGGATCGATTATGCGGAATATCTGCGGGATCAGGATGAAGAATCCGCCGAGGACCGTCTGGGGAACGTAGATGAATTGATCACCAAGGCAGCCGCCTATGAGGAGACCCATGATGAGCCTTCTCTGTCGGAATTTTTAGAGGAGATCATGCTGGTAGCTGACATTGACAATGTGGAGAACGGTGACAACCGGGTGCTGCTCATGACGCTGCACAGCGCCAAGGGCCTGGAATTTCCGGTGGTGTATCTCGCCGGTATGGAGGATGGATTATTCCCCAGCTTTATGACCATTGCTTCCGACGATCCCTTAGAGATCGAGGAAGAGAGACGACTGGCTTATGTGGGAATCACCAGAGCCAAAGAGGATCTGACCCTGACCTGCGCCAGGAGCAGAATGCTGCGGGGTGAGACCCAGTACAATCCGGTGAGCCGTTTTGTGAGGGAGATTCCGAAGGAATTATTGGATAATACGCTACCGCCCAGCAGAAGATATCGTGACGATGACCTGGAAGATTTTCAGGCAAGAAGAGCCAATGAGGCAGCCCTGCGTGCCATGGGACTGGAAGCGATTGCAACTCCCCGGTCCGGAAACGGTTCGGGCAGCGGCTTCGGAGGCTTTGGCAATACGGGATTTGATCCAAGACCCAAGGCAGTGTTAAAACCCCGCGTTACGGCAAAAGTGGATAAGCCATATATTTCCAAAGGAATCAGCGGACTGAACCAGCTGGCGGGACTGCAGAAGGGAACGGAATTCAAGGCACCGGACGAGCTTGATTATACGGTAGGCGACAGAGTACGACATATCAAATACGGCGAAGGCACGGTATTAAATATTGTGAGAGAACCCAGAGACTATAAGGTGACTGTGGAGTTTGACCAGGCAGGACAAAAGATCATGTATGCTTCTTTTGCCAAGTTAAAACAGGTATAGTATTTTTGAAAGAAACATGGTATGATATAAGAAAATTAAAAATTGTTTTGCATCCATAAAACAGTATGGATGCCGGAAAGGCGGCTAATTAATATGAATAGAATTGAAAATCTGGTAGATCTTGACAAATTAAACGAACTGAAGGTCAGCGAACTGAAGAAGCTCAATAAGCTTCTGGGCAAGGAAGTGGAAGAGAAGAAGGAGCGCAATATCCTGTTATGGGTACTGGCTGTCATCGGTGCCGTAGCTGCTGTTGCAGCCGTAGCTTATGCTGTATACCGTTTCTTCTTTGCACAGGATTATCTGGATGATTTCGAGGATGATTTCGAAGATGAAGCTTATGACGTGGAAGAGGATGATGACGACTTCTTCGAGGATGAAGGAGAGAACTAATCCATGAAAAAAGGACAGGTATATGAAGGATCTGTTGTAAGGGTCGATTTTCCCAACAAAGGGATTGTCTGTGTGGGAGATGAGACTGCTGTAGTCAAGAACAGCCTGCCCGGACAGAAAGTCAAGTTCTCAGTGAATAAAGTACGCAAAGGGAAGGCGGAAGGAAGGCTTTTAGAGGTGACGGAGAAGTCACCTTTAGAAACCGGCCGGACGTGTTCCCTTTTTGGGTTGTGCGGTGGATGCACCTATCTGTCGCTTCCCTATGAGGAACAGCTGAAGGTCAAAGAAGAACAGGTAAAACGCCTGCTAGACAGTGTGTTAAATAAACAGGAAGAACCCTGGACATTTGAAGGCATCAAGGGCAGCCCGAAGGCTTATGAATACCGCAATAAGATGGAATTCTCCTTCGGAGACGAGTACAAGGACGGACCGCTGGCACTGGGCATGCATAAGAGAGGCAGCTTTTACGACATTGTGACTGTAGCGGACTGTGAGATCGTGGATGCGGATTACCGTTTGATCTTACAGACAGTGCGAGATTATTTTGCACAGGCGAAGGTAAGCTTTTTCCACAGAATGAGCCATGAAGGGTTCTTACGTCACCTGCTGGTGCGTAAGGCTTCCCGTACCGGAGAGATTCTGGTGGCACTGGTGACAACTTCTCAGAATCCATGGCAGGGAGTAGAGACAGCAGGAGAAAACTTAGATGCGGATGCGCTGATCGCAGGATTCCGGGATCTGCTGCTTTCTCTGGAACAGGATGGGAAACTTTCCGGTAAATTTGCGGGAATCTTACATATCACCAATGATTCCATCGCAGATGTGGTGCAGAGCGATCATACAGAATTGTTATATGGACAGGAATATTTTTATGAGGAACTGCTGGGATTGAAATTCAAGATTTCAACGTTCTCCTTTTTCCAGACCAACTCTTACAGCGCGGAGGTGCTGTACCAGACGGCGAGAGATTATGTGGGAGACTTAGGCGGCAGTGACAAGACCGTGTTCGATCTCTACAGCGGCACCGGCACCATCGCACAGCTCATGGCACCGGCTGCCGGAAAAGTCATCGGCGTGGAGATCGTGGAGGAAGCCGTGGAGGCAGCGAAGAAGAATGCCGCAGCCAACAGACTGGATAACTGCGAATTTATCGCCGGAGACGTGTTGAAAGTATTGGACGAAGTGGAAGAAAAGCCGGATATGATCATTCTGGATCCCCCCAGAGACGGCATCCACCCCAAGGCACTGCCGAAGATCATCGCTTACGGTGTGGACCATATCGTCTACATCTCCTGCAAACCCACCAGCCTCGTGCGGGATCTGGAAGTGTTTTTAGAGAACGGCTACCGCGTGGACAAAGCCGTTGCCGTGGACCAGTTCCCCTGGACCGCGAATGTGGAGACGGTTGTTCTTCTTTCCAAGGGAATAGTCGACAGCAGGAAAGTGAAGGTTGATTTCTCGTTGGAGGATATGGACTTATCTGAATTTAAGGGAAAAGCGACTTATGAGCAGATAAAGGCATATGTACTGGAACAGACAGGGCTGAAGGTTTCATCACTGTATATCGCACAGATTAAGAAGAAGTGTGGATTGGATGTTGGTGAGAACTTTAATCTTCCTAAATCTGAGAATGCAAGACAGCCACAGTGTACACCGGAGAAGGAAGATGCGATTATGCAGGCATTTAGACATTTTGGAATCATATAGATTGTGGATAAGCAGCATTGTGTGTTAAAAATATAGTGAAGTATGGAAAAAAGGACATTCC
>CAVJMX010000059.1:0-17908 GCA_963650795.1 Bacteroidales bacterium H4 | reverse complement strand
ACTTTGATGCCTACGGATTGTTCCGTGCTCCGCACTCCCACAATCCTACCCAATATTCGCATATCGTGGGATTATCATCCCACTTTTATGCTCATATCGGGGCGGGTCCCAAGGTCTTTCACCCACTTATGAGCAAGCTCATGTGGGTTTAGACCTTTTGACCCTGGCATCATTATAATAAATATATATACAAACCGTGCCACGCACGTAAGGAGTTTCTCATGCATTTTCCATCCAAGAAACATCTCGCAGGCGGTCTGATCCTCCTGCTTGCTGCCGTAATTTTTATCTGTTTCCCGCATCCCGCATCGGATCTGTATCTGCGAATCACTTTTGAAGAGTTCGAGGGAGACGGCTGTTCCCTGTATTACACCACGGATACCGACGGGAATTTTTCTCAGGAGAAATGTATCTCTTCCACCTATGATCCCGATACCATGCAGGTGTCTTTCCTGTTGGACGCTTCCCTCGCAGGACATCTGACCGGGCTCCGCCTTGACTTTCCTCACAGTGAGCAGCTGATCGGAATTAAGACGGTCACCGTAAGCAGTGCCGGTGTGATCCAGAAGGAATACAATCCCTGCCACTTTTTCGCACCGGAGAACATTACTCTGAATCATAACGCGGATGTGACGCTGGTCCTTCCCAGGAACCGGGTCTATGTCTCCACAGGAGCGGACGATCCTTTCCTGATCCTGTCCGACGCACTGGTCTCCCAGATTGACGCCTGCTACAGCCATCAGGTTCTGTCCAGACTTTGCATCTGTCTGTTCGCTGCCTGCTGTCTGTTCTTTGCGCGTAAGAAGCTGTTCGCTTAATCAGTATAGCATGTATGCTTCACCTGTGCCAAGGTTCTTTTTACACATTATTATCATAGGAGAAAATTTATGGAAGAACTCACTTCCTGTAAAACAGCCATAGAAAATTGTAAGACCTCCGGGACATTTGCCATTGCCCATCTTTACAAAGAAGAAAAAGCCATGGACATGCACATCCATGACTGCTATGAGATCTATTATTCCATCTGCGGCGGCAAGCAGTTCCTCATCGACAACTGCTTCTATTCTATTGCCCCCGGAGATCTCTTTATCATCAATCAGTACGAAAGCCACAAGCTGACCCAGATCGATAATTCGGTCCATGAGAGGATCGTACTGTCGGTGGCACCGGACTTCATGAAGCAGATCTCCACCAAAGAGACGGATCTGAGCTTCTGTTTCACCCACCGCGACGCCCCGTTTTCCCATAAGCTTTCGCTCAATAAGGAACAGCAGAAGCGTTTCCTCTATTATATCAATAAGATCACTTCCGCAGAGGGCTTCGCCCATGACATCACGGAATACGCTGCCTTCATGGAGCTGATGGTCATGCTCAACACTCTGTTCGTCCGAAATGCGGAGCAGACCGCTTCCGGAGAAAATCCCGCTGCAGATGCTGCGGAATACAAGGACAGCTCCTACCGCTACAACCACCAGGTGGACGATATTCTAAGCTTTATCAACCAGAATATCTCCCAGCCCATTACTGTGGAGCAGTTAGCCGGGCAGTTCTACTTAAGTGAATCCTATATCTGCCGGATCTTCAAATCCGCCACCGGTACTACAATCAACAAATACATCACTGCCCGCCGCATCAGTATCGCCAAAGCTGTATTGAACGAGAACGGCAATGTCATGGAAGCATTTGAGCGCAGTGGTTTCACGGACTACAGCAATTTCTTCAAAGCCTTCACCAAGGCCGTGGGTGTCTCCCCGAAAAAATACGCAAGCCTGAGTGTCAGCTGACGCTCAGGCTCTTCTTTTTCTTATCTTTATTAGTCATTCGGTCTCTGGTAGAAATGTCCCGCCAGGTTCTCTGTGCGGATCATATTGACAAATGCCTGGGGATCGGTCTCCCGCACCGTGTTCACGACCTTATTCACCTCATCCCGCCCTACCACGGAATACAGCACATCACATTCCTGCTTGGAATAGCAGCCTTCTCCCTTGATCAGGGTGGCATCGTGATGGGTGATCTCCGCAATGGCTTCGTAGACGTCCTCCGGTTTTTTGGTCACGATGATCAGTGTCTGCTTCTGGTACCGCTTGTACAGCACATGCAATACCTGCGTGGAGGTGTACTGGAAAATAATGGAGTACAGCGCCTTGTCCCAGCCGAACAGTGCACCGGCGATTCCTAAGATCACCACATTTCCCGCGAAAATATAGTTCCAGGAATCAATGCCATATTTCTCCGACAGGAAAATGGCGATAAAATCCGTACCGCCGCTGGTAGCATTGGCGAACAGGCACAGACTGATGGCAAGTGCATTGATCAAGCCGCCGAAAATGGCAATCAGCAGAATGTCCTCCGTCACCGGGAATGACGGCACAATATCTGTCAAGATACCACTCACCACGATCATCAGGCAGGAATAGCCGGTAAATTTTTTCCCGATAAATTTGAAACTGATCACAGCCGGAATTGCATTCAGGATAAAATTGATCACAGAAAACGGAGGCTCCCAGTGCCACAACAGTACACTGATCTCCTGGATCAGACGGGTCAAACCGTTGAATCCACCGGGGATCAGTCCTCCGGTGCGGACAAAGCTTTTTAAGTTCACAGCCATGATAAAGGATCCCGCCAGGATCAGGCAGGTACGCCGCAGGGTATCGCTGATGTTCTTCTTTGTCATACTAACCTCCATTCCTTCTGTCGGAGGAATCTCCTCTTACATCTTCCCAGTCTCTTCTTTCACAGAATTTCCCTCAGTTTCGTCCAATGTTATTTGCGAAGGTTCATCTTCATCGCACTCTTTCCTCTTGCCACTGTGCCTCTGACACAGTACGCATCCCAACAGGATCAGTACACTTCCCGCACTTACTAAAATACCGATATTCCGCCCTTCCGGTACATAGTGCATCTGTATCGTATGTTCTCCCGCTTCCAGATCAAATGCCATGAGGGCATCGCCAAACTGCTCAGGCTCTGCATTTTCTCCGTCGATCTGCACCGTCCAGCCCTCCTCATAAGGCACGGACAGGATCAGTCTTCCGGCTTCTTCCAGTTTCAGAGTTCCTGAGATATGAGTGCTGTCCATCTGCACATTTTCCAGATGCTCTGCTGCTAACAGTTCCACTGCCTGCGCCAGTACCTCTTCGTTCAACACATAGGCTTCCGCAGACACCTTCGGCGTCTCATCCGTGTCATCCCCGTTGGTCAGGGTGACTCTGTCTCCTGCCTGCAGATAGCCCAGATACAGAATGGATCCGTCTTTTAAATCACTGTAGTCCTGGGTCTCCAGTGCTCCACCCAGCACCTGTACCTTTTTCGTGCCCGAGGCATTGATTCTTGCATAATAATAGCCTGCCCGGTCAGCGGTAATACATACGTTATCCCCATTTGCTTCACTGGTCGCCCGATCTAACAGCGTGCCTGTGATTCCCAGATCCTCTATCAGCTGGTTCTGCACTCTCACACCGGTGCCGATCTCGTCCGTGACATCCCATCCCGTGGGTGCCACATAACCGAAAGGCAGCGTGTATTTACAATGATATAAATAAACATCCCCGCTGTTGTTCACGATCTCATACATGCCATTCTCGTACTTGTCCGATTCTCCGAACATATAATCCACGTTAAGCAGTGCCGACACGAATACTGTCGCTCCGTCAAATCCGTAGTAGACCTTGCTGTGCCGCATGCCAAGCTTCTTATACAGGTCCATGACCTGGGAGTTCATGGTGGAGGAAAATACGGAAGCCGTGGGATATCCCGTCAGAGTTCCGTCATTTTTCGTCTTTCGGGTAAACTTCTCCACGCGGAAGAAATTCTCTTCCTCCTGCTCCTGCGCCAGGGCATACAGCGCCTTATAATCCTCCTGGTCTCCCAAATACGCGCTGCGTCCGGTAGTGCCAAGGCTGGTATTGAACATATTGATACTCAGCTCCGCCACCACACAGGCAAGTACCAGGATACTCAGCACCTGTCTCGCCAATTCGTCCTTTCTCGTCCGGTACAGATACAGGATCACTGCATAGATCGTCACAAACACAAGGGTCAGGACTTCAATGCCGGTGTCAAAATCTTCGCTGTCTACGAATTTCTCACAGGCAAGTAAAAATACCACCGCCGCCAGATATCCGTACAGAATCTGTTTTGGAGAGGTGCCCTCCACGTTCCGGAATGCCTCATAGCACATAACCAGGATCAGGAAAATATACAAAAAGGACTGTCTCGCCGGCAGGGAATCCGGATAATTCAGACCATGCCACAGAAAATCCAGAATATTTGTCTGAAAGCTTAACAGCAGAAATCCCGCCAGCGCCAGATGGCAGAATCTTTTCCGGATAGATATTTTCTCATTCAGCGCATACATGGGCACCAGCAGAAATACCGCCACCCCGCAGTAGATATTGGGCCAGTGCTCCAGTCCCCTCTCCGTGGTCACACACAGACAGTGTCTTGCCAGCATGTCAAATACAGAGAAGTAGGACTCTAACGTACTGGGGAAATCCGAATTGCCAAAGTCTGTCTGCAGCATCGCGCAGACCTCCGGAATCAACAGTACCGCTGCCAGGCCTCCCGCTAACAGAGAGGCAGACGCAAATCTTCCGATCCTGTCAAAGAAGATCCGTACCTTTCGGTCTTTCCCGTCCGTCATGGTATGATATTCCGTAATGAGCAGCATTCCGAAATACAGTACCAGGAAAATGCAGATCATAATCGAAATATAATAATTCGTCAGGATACAGAGACCCAGGGTCACAGTATACAGGACCCATTTTTCCTCTCTGACCAGCCGCTCCACCCCTAAGAGGATCAGTGGCAGCAGAATCAGACAGTCCAGCCACATCACATTCCAGTTATAGGCTGCCAGATAGCCGGACAGGGCATAACAGCTGGAAAAAAGGATCACCGCCGGATCTGCCTTGTCAAAAGTCTTCCGCAGATAAATGCTGAAAGTAAGCCCCATGAGGCCGGTCCGGAGGATCACCAGATAACTCATAAATTCCATAATTAGGCTCTCCGGCAGTAAAAATACCAGCCAGTTAAAAGGGCTTGCCACATAATAGACGTACAGTGCCAGGAAATTCGATCCGATTCCCACATGGTAAGAATAGGATAAGCCTTCTCCCGCTTTGATCTTGTGTACAAATTCACTTAAAAAAGGCATATACTGATGGTACATATCGGAGAATAAAAAGCTCCGGTCACCAAAAGGATATATGCCCCGTATGATAAAAAGGATCAGCAGAATAAGTGCAGGCACAAAGAACGCAAGCACAGAGATTCCTCTCTGCATCCTGCGTTCTGCACTTATCGCTGTCGTCTTACTGCCGTTCATAGAAATACTCTCCCGCTATCTTTTTTACCTTCCGTAATCAAACAGCAGATAATACTCCAGGCTCCGGTAATCATTCAATGCTTCCCCACATTCCTTCACCGTCGTAAGCGTGCCGTCCGCTTCTCTCACGCCCGCTGCGCTGATCACCGGGTATTTTTCCCGTATTTCGGTCAGACTGCTCTGCAGGGCAGGCAGAGGCAGATTACAATTCTCCAGCACATCGATTGCCAGGTAATTGGCACTGGTCTCCCCATCCGTCTGCTCCTCAATATCAAAGTTGCTCCAGATTACATAAGGTACTTTGTATTTTAACAGATTTTCCTCATCTGTTAAAGTCTCCGGATCCACTTTATTATTTCTTAAGATCGGGTTGCTCACATAAGTGGTGGGCTGATGGTCTCCGAAGAAGACGATCATGGTATTCTCATCCGCCTGAGAGAAATAATCGATCAGTCCCTGCAGTGCGGAATCGGTCTGTTTTACCAAAGACAGATACATGGACAGTGCCTTGGAATCGATGCCGTCCACGGTGATGTCCGGGGTAAAATTATGGAACTCTTCCTCGTAACCGCTGTGATTCTGCATGGTTACGTTAAATACAAACAGAGGCTCTCCCTCTTTTTTATTCTCATACAGTTCAATGATCTTGGCAAAACTGCTCTCGTCGGAGATGTAATTACGGATTCTCTTCGGATTCGTAAAATCATCCTGGGATAAAAACTCATCAAATCCCAGCAGCGGATAGACTCTGTCTCTGTCCCAGCCGCTGGCATAATAAGGATGGATCGCCACGGTATGATAATCCAGCTCCTTCAGATAGGAAGCCAGGGAAGGAGTCTCCTTCTGCACATACTGCTGATAAGCCACACTGCCCTGGGGCAGGAAACCGATGGTATTGCCGGTGAGGAATTCAAACTCCGTATTGGCAGTATTCCCACCCAGCACGGAAACATTCAGGTAACCGGTTCTGGTATTCTCCGCACCCTGCTGTAAGCTGTGAATAAAGGGCATATAGTCCTCGTTGGTAGTAAAATCCCCTCTCACCGCCAGGTCGGAAAATGCCTCATCCATGATGACAATAATATTCGGGCGCTTCACGCTCTCCGGATCTTCCACCGCTGCCGTAAGCCCGGCAGAGTCCTTCCCTGCCTGCTCATAATCACTGCCGGTTCCTTCTGCGGAATAGCCTGCGGGCTTCTCCACATCCAGATACTCCAGTTCCATCAGGAATGCTACGATGTTACCGTCTCTTTTATTCATAACGGTAGGGGTAAACAGCTTGTCATACAATCCGAATTTCTGTACAAAGCTCTCGTTCTGAATCATACCGGTATAGCCGTAGATCAGAGCAATACTAAGTAAAATCAGAGTTGCTCTCTTTGCCACTCTTGCCGGAGCCTTCATGTGGAAACGGCTCTCGATCAGCAGCAGAATCAGGAATCCTATGATAATCAGTATGGTACTGGTGGACAATTCATAATTAAAATTCCCTGCCACGCTGGCTGCCGTACCGATGGAATAGATATCCCAGGGCATAATGGGTGCGGACCGGAAATTCAGTACATAATAATTCGCCAGTCCCGCCGCCATGAAAAAGGCGGTCTGCAGCATCAGTGCCGCCCGGACATATTTCACAATCCCGAACAGTAACAGTGCCGTCAGCACGTAAAATGCCATATTTAACAGCTGGGTCTTGAAATGCATCGTGGTAAAAGGATTGTGGGTATACATTTCAAATAAATAAAAAGTAACCAGCGGGCATACAACCAAAGCGATACAGGAAGGAAGCTTCTCCCTGGTAATTCCTATTTTCCGAACAGAGTGACGCAAAAAGCCTGCAATGGCAGCTGTGACACTTCGTATTGATTTTTTCTGTAAATAATCCATTGCTTAACTCTCCTCTTATACCTAAGAGATTTTATCGCAATGACAGAAAAATAACAACTTCCGAATTGCACACATTTGCTAACATTACAGGCTTAAATTTGTTACTTTTTACTTATATTTTACTTGATCTCGTATTTTCCGGCTTCCTTCAGGCGCAGCATAGCTCTCGCCATGGATGCCTGGGATACATGATACTCCTGGATGCTCTGCTTCTGACGCAGCTGCTCCTTGGCACGCTCCAGAGCGGCTTCCGCACGGACTCTGTCGATATCCTCCGGGCGCTCCGCCGTATCTACCAGCATGATCACACGGTTATGGGAAATGTAGACACAGCCCAGACCTACTACTGCTTTGATCCATTCGCCGTCCTCTTTTTCCTTAAACCGCACCTCGCCTTCCCTGGTAGCAATAACCATATCCTCATGATGAGACATGATTGCCTGCTCACCGTCCAGCGCAGGTACGATAATGATACCGCATTTTCCGTCGAAAAATACTTTATCACTGGCAATGACCTTCAAACTAAAGGTGTTCATATGCACACCGCCTTTCCTTACTGTGCCATGAGCTTCTTTGCCTTCTCCACTGCCTCATCAATGGTTCCTACATTGAAAAATGCAGCTTCGGGATACTCATCCATCTCACCGTCGATGATTGCACGGAATCCGCGGATGGTCTCCTTGACAGGCACATACTTACCGGGAACACCGGTGAAGTTCTCTGCCACATGGAAGGGCTGGGACAGGAAACGCTGGATCTTACGGGCACGGTATACAGTAACCTTATCCTCATCGGACAATTCTTCCATACCCAGGATAGCGATGATATCCTGTAATTCCTTGTACTTCTGCAGCATTGCCTGCACCTGGCGGGCGGTCTCATAATGTTCCTTACCTACCACATCTTCTTCCAGAATACGGGAAGTGGATTCCAGAGGATCCACTGCGGGATAAATACCCTGCTCCACGATCTTACGGGACAGAACGGTGGTGGCATCCAGATGGGCGAATGTGGTGGCAGGTGCGGGGTCAGTCAGGTCATCCGCAGGCACATAGACTGCCTGTACGGAAGTAACACTACCCTTGTTTGTGGAAGCGATACGCTCCTGTAATTCACCGACCTCGGTAGCCAGGGTGGGCTGATATCCTACTGCGGAAGGCATACGTCCCAACAGTGCGGATACCTCACTACCTGCCTGTACGAAACGGAAAATATTATCAATGAACAGCAGCACGTTCTGATGCTCTTCATCACGGAAGTACTCTGCCATGGTCAGTCCGGTCTCGGCTACACGCATACGTGCTCCGGGGGGCTCGTTCATCTGACCGAAGACTAACGCGGTCTTCTCTAGTACTCCGGACTCCTTCATTTCACTCCACAGATCGTTACCCTCACGGGAACGCTCTCCAACACCGGTGAAAATGGAATATCCGCCGTGCTCGGTAGCGATATTACGAATCAGCTCCTGAATCAGCACGGTCTTACCTACACCGGCACCACCGAACAGACCGATCTTACCACCCTTTGCATAAGGTGCTAACAGATCGATGACTTTGATACCGGTCTCTAACATCTCTACCACAGGGCTCTGTTCCTCAAAAGAAGGGGGATCTCTGTGGATGACCCAGTGCTCCTCTCCTTCCAGGGATTCTCCGCCATCGATGGTCTCTCCCAATACATTGAACAATCTGCCCAGTGTCTTTTTACCTACCGGAACCTGAATTCCTTTTCCGGTGGCAATGACATCCATATCCTTGCAGAGTCCTTCACTGGCACCCAGCAGAATACAACGTACTGTGTTGTTGCCGATATGCTGTGCCACTTCCATGACCAGACGTTTGCCTTCATTGTATACTTCCAGGGCATCCTTGATAAAAGGAAGGTCATTGTTCTCGAACTCTACGTCCACAACAGGTCCCATAACCTGCACGATTTTACCATGATTTTTTTCCTTTACGTTACTCAATTGTTCAGGACCTCCTTTCTTGCCTTTTTCTTCTTTTTCTGAGCCTTGGCACCGGCAATGACCTCCGTTATCTCCTGGGTGATCATAGCCTGACGTACCCGGTTGTACTGAATGGACAGATCATGGATCATGGCGGAAGCGTTCTTATTCGCTGCCTCCATAGCCATCATTCTGGCATTCTGTTCGCTGCAGAACGATTCTACCAGTGCTCCGTACACATATCCCGTAACAAAATCCGGCACAATATTGTCAAGCACCGCCTTTGGGGAAGGTGTCATGACAAGCGGCTCCTGATACATGCTCAGATCTAATCCGTCTTTGGTAGTAAACCTCTCTTTTACGATGGGTAACAGACGCATCATTTTGGGTTCCGTGGTTGCACTGTTGATCATATTGGTATAAATAATATATACCTCATCCACCTGTTCTTCCCTGAACTGCTCCAGGACCGTCTCCGTAATAATACGGGCACGGTGAAGAGACGGATTCTGTGCTGTGTAATGGAACTGCGTTGCCACCTCGATTCCGCGGTGTCCGAAATACTGCCGTCCCAGCTCTCCCACGACAAACAATTTGTACTTTCCGGCTTTTCCGGCTTTCTGCATCTGCTCCTCTGCCATTTTCAGTACATTATGGTTATAGGCTCCGGCCAGACCCTTGTCCGCAGTAACCACCACCAGACCCGTGGTCTTCTCTTCCTCCGGCTTGTCCTTACGTTCATCGAAATATTCATTATCGATCTCAGGTAAATGACGGATGATTCTGCTGACCATCGTCTGCAGAGTATAGAAGTAAGGCTCTGTCTCCTCCAGATTCTTCTTGGCTTTCCGAAGCTTCGTGGAGGAGATCATATACATGGCATTAGTGATCTTCATGGTATCCTGAATGCTTTTCATACGACTTTGTATTTCTCGCGTATTTGCCATGTTAACCTCCTATATTACTATCACTGTTTGCAAATTTATTTCTGCAAAAATTCCTTTTTGAACTCCACAGCTGCATCACAGATCTGCTTGTTCAGCTCGTCATCCAGTGCCTTGGTGGTCTCTAACTGACGAACGATGTCGCTATGCTGCTCCTTCATGTAGCTTAAGAACTGCATCTGGAAATCCTTCACCTGAGCTACGGGCACATCCAGCATGACTCTGCCGTTGGCTGCGCACAGGGTCATAACCTGCTCTGCCATGCTTAAAGGTCTGCACAGAGGCTGCTTTAACAGTTCCATCAGTACATGACCGTGCTGTAACTGCTCCTTGGTGGCATTGTCCAGGTCGGAAGCGAACTGTGTGAACACTTCCATCTCACGGAACTGTGCCAGATCAATACGGATACTTCCGGCTGCTTTCTTCATTGCCTTGGTCTGTGCGGCACCGCCGACACGGGATACGGACAGACCGACATTTACTGCAGGTCTCATACCGGAGAAGAACAGATCACTCTCCAGGAAAATCTGACCGTCGGTAATGGAGATGACGTTGGTCGGAATGTATGCGGATACATCGCCTGCCTGAGTCTCAATGATCGGCAGTGCGGTGATGGAACCGCCGCCCTTATCTGCGCTCAGTCTTGCGGAACGCTCTAGCAGTCTGGAATGTAAGTAGAATACATCTCCGGGGTAAGCTTCACGTCCGGGAGAACGCTCCAGTAACAGAGACAGTGCACGATAAGCTACCGCATGCTTGGACAGATCATCGTATACGATGAGGACATCCTTGCCCTGATACATGAAGTACTCAGCCAGTGCAGTACCGGAATACGGTGCGATGTACTGCAGGGGTGCGGGATCGCTGGCGGTTGCGGATACGATAATGGTGTAATCCATTGCCTCGTTCTTTTTCAGGGTTCCTACCAGTTTTGCAATGGTGGATGCTTTCTGACCGATTGCCACATAGATACATACCACGTCCTTGCCCTTCTGGTTCAGAATGGCGTCGATGGCGATGGAAGTCTTACCGGTCTGACGGTCACCGATGATCAGCTCACGCTGTCCACGACCGATGGGGAACATGGAATCGATTGCCAGAATACCGGTCTCCATAGGCACGCCTACGGACTGTCTGTCCACGATGGAAGGTGCGGGCTGTTCGATGGGACGATAGCCTTCTTCATTAATGGGGCCTGCGCCGTCGATAGGTGCTCCCAGAGCATCCACGATCCTGCCCTTGAAACCGTCACCTACAGGGATACCGGCTCTCTTACCGGTACGAACGACTCTGGTACCCTCACGGATCTCGGTATCATGGCCGAACAGGATACATCCGATCTCATCTCTGCGGACATCCTGTACCATACCCTTGACACCGGAATCAAAGATAACGATCTCGCCGTACTCAGCATGGTCGATACCATTGACATTGGCGATACCGTCACCTACCCAGCTGACAGAGCCGATCTCATTTTCCTGTGCCTGTAAGTTGAAATCTTCGATTTCACCTTTCAGAATGGAAATGATACCCTGCTCACTGGCTGTCTTTCCTACCTGGGAAAGCTTGTCTGCGAACTGTTTCATACGTCCGTTGGTACTCCAGTCATAGACCTCGTTACCGGCACGGATGATGAAACCGCCGCCAAGAGTGGGATCTTCCTTCGTCTCGAAGGTCATATCCTCCCTGTTGTATTTCTTCTGAATAAAATTACGGATATTCTGCAGCTGCTCGTCGGTGGGTGCTGTCACATAGGACAGGGTCACGACGAACTCTTCCTTTTTCTCGGGAGAGAGTTCTCTGTAAGCGGTGCAGATATCATCCCACAGATAGACATCTCCGTTGTCACACAGGACTTTCAGGAAATCCCTGATCTGCATGGGAAATACTTTTTCTATTACATTGTGCTTAGCAGACAGTGCTACGGCAGGAGATTCAAAATCCAGCTTCACCTGCGGTACGGCTTTGAAGATATCGCCTGTCTGACCTACAATGTCTCCGGGGATATTCAGTTCACGCAATCTTTTTGCGTATTCTAAAGCTGTACTAATCAATCTTTTCACCTGTCTTTGCTATAAATTGGTTGTAAAGTTCTCTGTCTGAATCTGCGTTCTGCTTGGTTGCCATCAGTTTAGCAGTAGCTTCCACTACCAGACCGGCGATCTGTTCCTGTGCCTGCTCAATGCGCTTCTGCTCTTCCAGTGCGGCATTTTTGCTGGCATTGTCCAGGATCTTCTTCGCTTCTGTCTGGGCATCTGCCACGATGCGGTCATACTCGTTGCTTGCCTTGCCTCTTGCCTCATTCAGGATGCCTTCTTTTTCTGCCTGAACACCGCTTAAGGATGCCTCGTACTGATTTTTCAATTCATCGGCACTGTCCTGGGCTGCCTTGGCATCTGCATACTGCTTATCGATCTCTGCCTGTCTTGCATCCAGGATCTTATGGATGGGCTTGATCAGGAAGATCTTCACGATGGCGAAGATAATCAACAGATTCAGGATGGTCCATACAATATTAATATCTAATCTCAGCATGTGCTTTCATCCTTTCTTACGTTTCGCTTTCTATTTCCTTATAACTATCCGAAACTTCCATTCGCAAAACCGCTCTTTCAGAGCTTTCTTTTTGCTCATGGAGTTTTAGTCGTCGTAAATCGTCACAAAACAGCTTACAAATGCAAGCATTTGACGCTTGTTTGTGCCGTTTCCGACTTCGGATAGTTACGCCATGAACAGGATAATTAAGATACCGATAACGAATCCGTAAATAGCGGTTGCCTCTGCCAGCGCACCACCTAACAGTAAGATCTTGGTGATCTTGCTCTCTGCTTCCGGCTGTCTTGCGACTGCCTCTGCTGCCTTACTTGTTGCGATACCGATACCGATACCTGCTCCGATACATGCTAATGCTGCAATACCTGCTCCAATTGCTATCATGATTAATCCTCCTAGTTTTTGCGAAGCAAAAATCCGAGCCCCTCTGGCGAGGAGAGGATTTTTCCTCCAAATAAAATAATGTTGTCAGTGAATAGTTACTTATTCAATAGCTTCCTTGATGTACATGGATGTCAGGAATACGAATACATATGCCTGAATCAGTCCATCAAAAATATCAAAGTAAAAGCTGAAGGGTACCGGCAATGCTACCGGAACCAGAAGCTTCAACAGCTCCATGATAACGAATGCTCCCAAAACGTTACCAAACAATCGCATACACAGAGACAGCGGCTTGATGAACACCTCCAGAATGTTGATGGGTGTTACGATCGCAATAGGTTCCGTGAAGCTCTTGATCCATCCGCCCACACCTTTTTTGCGGATGCCTGCGGCTTCTACCAGAACGATACTCATCAGAGCCAGTGCCGCCGTTACGTTCAGATCCTTGGTAGGGGGCTTCATACCGAACAATCCGATGATGTTGGATATGCCCAGGTATAACAGTACACTTACCAGATACGGTACATACTGTCTGCCTTCCTCTCCGATCATTCCCGTAACAATGCCTTCCAGCTTCGTCACGATCGTCTCTGCCACCAGCTGTCGTCTGCTGACATTGTGTACTTTGAGGTTGCTTGTAAGGATAATCGACAAGATCAGAATAACTGCCATGACTACCCAGGTGATAACGACCGATTCTGCAATATCCAGCTGTACTCCGCCAATCAGGGGAAGACCTGCCGGAAGCCTGATAGAAAACGCCGTGTCACAGTTCAGCTCCTTGAGCAGTTCTGATGCCAATTCCTCCATAATACCACTTCCTTTCCGTAAACATCCATGAGAGAGCATTCACTCACTCCCTCACGGTCGTTGCTATTTTACTCCAATTTTTTAGAAAACGTAAGATACATTTTTGCTAATTTGTCCGATGCAAAAATCAAAAGTTATAGCATATATTAACTATAAAAAAATGAGGTATCAGAAAATCCTATGACAAAATTAGTCATTTTGGGACGTAAGAATCAGACCGGGAATTACGAAGCCTTTTTCAAAAAGCTCCCCGCCCGGATCGTGACCACTTTAGTCCCCGGGGAAGTCACCTCCTGCGATGCCCTGATCCTGCCCGGCGGCGGAGACATCACTCCTGCCTTTTTCGGGGAAAAAGTAAAGGGCTCCCGTTCCATCGACACTGAACTGGACATTCTGCAGTTCCAGGCTCTCGACACTGCCATCTCCGCAGGCATCCCTGTCATCGGAATCTGCAAGGGCATGCAAGTCATCAACGTTGCCTTCGGTGGAACGATCTTACAGGATATGCCGGGAGATCATCTGCATAGTGTACCTTCCGGTGATGCGTTCCATACTACTATTATGGTAGAAAATTCCTGTCTTTTCAAGTATTTTCCCGTCGAAATGCGCGTCAATAGCGCCCACCATCAGCGGATCGACCGCCTGGGACAGCATCTGAAGATCATTCAGCGCTGCCCGGACGATGACTGCCCCGAAGCTTTGGAGCATGATAAGCTGCCGATCCTCGGGCTGCAATGGCATCCGGAGCGGCTGCCGGAGCAGGCAGGAGAGCCTCTGCTTTCCCTTCTTTCTTCTTATTTCTAAACCTCCTAAACCTGTGCCCCGTTTTTTTATGGGGAGCCAGTTCTTCTCTTACTTTGACCTTTGCAATCTCGAACAGGGAACGGATGATTCCCCGCAGCATCTCTGCGGTCTGATCATCCACCTCCTTCAGCGCCGTCACCACAGCGTTCATGCTTTTTCTCCAGTCGGCGGTAAAAGCGATCAGATCGTCTGCCTGGGAGGCGGAGATGACCTGATAGAGGGTCTCCACGAAGGTGCGGACCTGCTCCTCATTTAAGGACAGGATCCATTCGTTCAGCGCCTCGTTCATGATCTTCTGGCTCTCATAAATATCGCCCACATCCACAAAATGATCCTCTTCCACCAGCCAGGAGAAGGGGTCGTGCTGCAAAAGGCCATGGCTGTTGCTCTCCACCACACGGTAAGGAATATCCCTCTCGAAGATCATGCCGATCATGGAAGAATGGGGCAGGATCTTCACCACCTTGTCTTCGATGGCATTATAGTGACATTCCTTCAGCACCTCCGGTCGGAATCCCGGTCCGTCCATGCTGTAGATCTTCTGGATCCGCTTCTGCACAAAAGAAGCACATTTCATGGCACTGTAGACTGCGAAATTGCCGCCCTTGGAGTGCCCGCCGATGTAGAATGGCTGATGCAGCCAGCCGGTGACCATGTTTACATATTTTACACTGTATTCCTGGCCCGGCACCGGGCTTGAGAGTGCCATGTTAAAGTCTTCCTTCCAACCCACGATAGTCTCATCCGTCCCACGGAATGCCAGAAACAGTGTTCCGTCATCCAGGATAAACGTGATGGCGGAGAACTGGGTCTCCCACTCTTTTTCCACCAGATTAATATAACAGTTCAGCCGCATATTGCGAAACCGCCTGCCGCCAAGCAGTCCCTCGAATAACGCCCGGTTCTCTTTTTCAAAGCGGACATCTCCGAACAGTTTGTCTACATCCGGTCTCCGGGATATCTCCTCCAAGGTCACAGAAGGACCGTTGTGCCACACGTCACTGACCATACCGTCAAATTTCAGATAAGAAAGCTGACACAATGCCAGACTGTCCACATCATTCAGGGGCTTCTCCCGAAAAGAAAGGTCCCCGTATTTCTGCAAATATTCAATCACTGTTCCCGCCATATGCCGCTCCTTTCCGCGAGGAACTTTCCTTGCGTATTTGTACGGATTGTGTTACGTTTTATAAGTAGAAATCATAAAGAAGGTGACCTGCCATGTCCACGAAAACTTCCAAATGTTATTCCCGAGATTGTATGGTCCAGGCTCTGATCCGGCTGCTTCAGACGAAATCTCTGTCCAATATTACCATTACCGAGCTGACCGAATGTGCCGGTGTCTCCCGTATGACCTATTACCGCAATTATCATTCCCTGGATGAGATCTTTGACAGTTATCTGAAGGATCTGGTGGAAGCCTACCGCCAGGATGTCGCTGCCTGGCAGGACAAGGGCAATTATAATGATCCCCGCAATATGCTGCACTGCTATGAATATTTCTACCATTATAAAGAGTTCATTGCCTGTCTGGTACAGACCGGGCTGGGGCATTTACTGCTGCAGGCGCTGGATGACTATATTTTGGAGACTTATTACACCGAGGACAAGGGGCGGGACTTTTATTATACCCTCCGGGCTTTCTCCGGTTCGCTCTACAATATCTATGTCACCTGGATTTTGGAAGATTCCAGGGAATCTGCTGAAGAGATCGTATCCATTATCTGTAAAATTTATTCCTGATTATCGTCATAGGATCACATTCAGCAAAGGACTGCGCAAAACACGCAGTCCTTTATTGTCTGATGATTTATCTCTGATCTAACGGAATATATTCCAGTTCCTGCATCACGCTCTGGTATGCGGGACGAATAATCTTATCCATATTGATCAGCTCTTCAATGCGGTGTGCACTCCATCCTACGATTCTGGCAATAGCGAAGATCGGAGTATATAATTCCAAAGGAATCTCCAGCATGCTGTATACGAAGCCGCTGTAGAAATCTACATTGGCGCTGACACCCTTGTAGATACGAGACTTCTGGGAGATGACTTCCGGTGCGATCCGCTCGATCATGGAATACAGGGCGAAGTCCTTGTCTCTGCCCTTGGCTACCGCCAGCTTTTCCACGAAGCCCTTAAATACCTGGGCTCTGGGGTCGGACAGGGAATAGACCGCATGACCCATACCATAAATCAGTCCCTTGCCGTCGAAAGCTTCTTTGCTTAAGATCTTGTTCAGATAAGCTCTTACCGCATCCTCATCCGTCCAGTCGGAGACATTGGCTTCGATATCCCGCATCATCTCTACGACCTTGATATTAGCGCCACCATGCTTGGGTCCCTTCAGGGAAGAAAGCGCTGCCGCAATGACGGAATAAGTGTCGGATCCGGAAGAGGTTACGACTCTGGTGGTGAAGGTGGAGTTGTTACCGCCGCCGTGCTCCATATGCAGCACCAGTGCAGTATCCAGTACTCTTGCCTCCAGTTCGGTGTATTTTTTGTCCGGGCGAAGCATCATCAGCAGGTTCTCTGCGGTGGAGAGCTTCTTTTGGGGACGGTGTATGTACATACTTTCATCATTGGAATAGTGATTATATGCATGGTAGCCGTAGACTGCCAGCATGGGGAATACAGCGATCAGTCCCAGGCTCTGTCTTAATACATTTTCAATGGAAGTATCGCTGCAGTTTTTATCATAGGAAGCCAGTGTCAGAACGCTCCTGGTCAGGGAATTCATGATGTCGCTGCTGGGAGCTTTCATAATGACATCTCTGGTGAAGTTAGTCGGCAGAGTTCTGCTGGACGCAAGAATATCGTTAAAATGCTTCAGTTCCTCACGGTTCGGCAGCTTACCGAACAAAAGTAAATAAGCCACTTCCTCGAAACCGAAATGATCTCCCCGGAAACCGTTGACCAGTTCGATACAGTCATAGCCGCGATACCACAGCTTACCTTCACAGGGAACTTTTTTGCCGTCTTCCATTTTAAAGGATTCGATCCGTGAAATATTGGTAAGACCCGCGACGACGCCGTTACCGTTCTTATCACGCAATCCCCTCTGTACACCATACTGGTCGAACATCTGGGGATCCAATCTATCTGCCGTTCTGCACAGCCCGGCATGTTCCAACATATACTCTTCGTTCTTCTTCATCCAAATACCTTCCTTTCCCTCACATTTTCATATACTTATTTATCATGATGCCAGGGTCAAAAGGTCTAAACCCACATGAGCTTGCTCATAAGTGG
>CAVJMX010000058.1:0-17908 GCA_963650795.1 Bacteroidales bacterium H4 | reverse complement strand
CAGTAGCCCGCAGTTGGGGTAAGGACAAGCAGACTCTAAGCAGCCGTCGGTACTTAGCGAGGGTACTTTCCTCGCTTATGTACCGCTACGGTCTGCGTCCGAAGCGGAAGCGGGTCTGCGGTTCTTAGCCCCAATACGGGCTACGGGGATATTGCAAAAAAATAGCCACGGTGACGAATTTGTTGTATACTTACTCTTGTGACAATGAATCGACAGACCCCAATCTTTTCACAGGAGTAAAACATGCGCTATCAGATCAGACATGCAAAAGTCCAGTACGGCGGCGACGTCATCCTGGAGGATGTGAATTTTGAAATACATGACAGAGAAAAAATTGCCGTAGTCGGCAGAAACGGCTGCGGCAAAACTACGTTGCTGAAATTGATCGCCAGCGACCTGACCATGAGCAACCCGGACAGCGATGAGGGCTGCAGCATCACCATGGCGGGACGACAGGAGATCGGGTTTTTACGGCAGGTGATCTTCACCGACACAGAAGCAACCGTGGAAGAAGAGATCAAAAAAGCTTTCGCCCCGGTATTCGCCTGCGAAGAGCAGATGCACCTCACGGGAGAGCCGGACCTTGCACTGACTAACGAATATGACAGCTTACAGCGCAAAATGGAAGCTCTTCGGGGCTATTCCTGGCGCCAGGACATGGAGAACATGTTTCAGCGATTCGGCTTTCCGTTAGAAGACCTGGCGCGCCCCATCGGCAGCTTCTCCGGAGGACAGCAGACCAAGGTGGCAGCCACCCATTCCAAACGTATGGAAATCAGGAAACTGATGGCGAAGCCGGGAGCCTTGTCCCGGATTCGGTTCGGTAAAATATCTTCGCTCCGTCCCAGATAAAGGCAGACAATAAAAAAGCACGGTAAAAACCGCAGCACACAGGATCATACAGAAGAGAACCCGGGTGATACGGTGGGGGATTTTCCTATTGTTCGTGTGACACATACAAAAGATTTCGCATAAAAGACAATTGTTGTTGCATGTCGAAATAAAGTGTGCTATTGTATCATTATTGCCACGGTAACGTGGTAAAGGTTTACTCTGGAGAGTCCTTCCGCGGAATGTTTAATTTTAAAAAAGTTCCGTATAGAAGGCGCCGAAGGTGTACGGCAGCTTACGCTGCCAATCTCTCAGGCAAAAGGACAGAGCACCAGCGTGCTTATTCCCGTTCTCTTCGGAAGAAATCAATCTACTATAGGACGTCACGGAAAGTGACGGGAGGAGAGGGAATATGTTAGAAACAATTAGCAACTTTCTGAGTACAGTGGATGATTTCGTCTGGGGCATCCCCCTGATCGTCCTGATTCTGGCAACCGGTCTTTTTCTTACAGCCAGACTTCGATTTTTACAGATCACGAAGCTACCCCATGCAATCAAACACTTAATTGCCAATGAAAAGTCGGACGGAGACGGTGAAGTATCCAGCTTTGCAGCCCTGTGTACCGCGCTGTCTGCTACGATCGGAACCGGTAATATCGTCGGTGTGGCAACGGCTATTGTAGCAGGTGGTCCCGGAGCATTGTTCTGGATGTGGATCGCAGCATTAGTTGGAACCGCAACAAAATATTCCGAGTGTCTGCTGGCAGTGAAGTACCGTGTGGTAGCCGAGGACGGACACATCATCGGCGGACCTTTCTACTATATCGAGAACGGTATGGGCAAGAACTGGAAATGGCTGGCGAAGATCTTCGCTTTTCTGGGTGTATGTGTAGGTCTGTTCGGTATCGGAACCTTCACTCAGATCAACGGTATCACCAGTGCGGTACATAATTTCTTTGATGCAAACAATGCACATACCGTGCAGCTTTTCGGTATGGATTATTCCTGGAGTGTTGTGATCTCCGGTATTCTGTTGACCATTTGTGTGGCACTGGTAGTCATTGGCGGGTTAAAGAGAATTTCCACCGTAGCACAGGTCGTTGTTCCTTTTATGGCAATTACCTATGTGGTGGCGTGCCTGTTGGTGTTGATTTTCAATGTCACTGCAATTCCTTCCGCTATCGTGACCATTGTACAGAGCGCATTCGGTATGCGTGCGGTAGCCGGTGGTGCCCTGGGCGCTGTCCTGATGGCAATGCAGAAGGGCATTGCAAGAGGTATCTTCTCCAATGAAGCCGGTATCGGTAGTGCTCCTATCGCAGCAGCGGCAGCACAGACCGATTCTCCTGCGAAGCAGGGTCTGATCTCCATGATGGGTACCATCATCGACACCCTGATCATTTGTACCATGACCGGTCTTACTATCGTCATCACCGATTCCTGGAACGTAGGTCTGGACGGCGTGGATGTTACTACCAGAGCTTTCCAGATGGGCTTGCCTTTTAACAACTCCATTGCATCCTTTATCCTGATGATCTGCCTGGTATTCTTCGCATTTACCACGATCCTCGGATGGGATTATTACAGTGAGAGATGTTTAGAGTACCTGATCGGTCAGAAGCCGAAGGCAATTAAGGCATACCGCTGGCTCTACATCGCCTGCGTATTCATCGGACCCTACATGACGGTTCAGGCAGTATGGACCATCGCTGATATTTTCAACGGTCTGATGGCGATCCCGAACCTGATCGCACTGCTGGCACTGAACGGTGTGGTAGTGGCTGAGACCAAGAAATACCTTGACAATGCCAAGAAAAAGTTTTAAAAAAGTTCTGTAGCCCCTGTAATATCGGAAGCGAGGAACCATATGAGAGATCTTACTAAGGGCAAACCGTCAGTTTTGATACTGACGTTTGCCCTTCCTATTTTTTTAGCAAATTTATTACAACTGACCTATAGTCTGGTGGACACCAGAATCGTCGGTACTTACTTAGGAGACAGTGCCCTGGCGGCAGTGGGTGCCACCACGACATTGAGTAATCTGATCGTGCAGTTCTTAATGGGAATGTGCAATGGTTTTGCCATTATTTCCGCCCAGTATTTCGGTGCAAAAGACATGGTGAGACTGAAAAAATCCCTGGGAAATGCACTGGTGCTGGGAACAGTTGTAGCGGTAGCCATGACGGTGGCGGGACTTGTGTTCCTGCAACCGATCCTGCGCTTTTTAAATGTGCCGGAGAATCTGTCGGACACAGCCACGCAGTATGTGGCTGTGATCATTGCCGGGCTGGTCATTACCTTATTATATGATGTACTTTCTGCAACCTTAAGAGCCATCGGTGACACGGTGACACCGTTAATCGTACTGGCAATCTCCGTCGTGATGAATATCGGAGGAGACTTGTTTTTCATCGTTGTACTGAAAATGGGCGTCCGGGGAGCGTCGATCGCTACTGTGCTGTCCCAGTGCGTGGCGGTAGTGGTATGTGCACTCTATTTATGGAAGAAATACGAGATCCTGCGGATCGGCAGAGAAGATCTGAAGCTTGCAAAAGACGGGATGCTTCGCAATATGTTAAGCTCAGGGCTCTCCATGGGATTCATGAGCTCCCTGGTCAATATCGGAACATTGACTTTACAGACTTCGATCAACAAGCTGGGACAGAATATCATCATTGCCCATACGGCAGCCCGTAAGATCTCGGAGATCTTCATGATCATGTTCAGCGTCTTCGGACAGACCATGGCGACCTACTGCGGTCAGAACTTAGGAGCCGGTAAGATCGACCGGATCCGCAGAGGAATCCTGTTGGCAACCGGTTATACCTGCATCTGGTGTACCCTGAATATCGTGGCAAGCTATACCATCGGGGACTGGCTGGTGTGGCTGGTCACCGGCAGCGAGAATCCGGAAGTTGTCTACAATGCCACATTATATCTGAAGGTGGACACTCTGTTCTATTATGTGACAGCGGTGATCTGCATCGTAAGGAATTCCATGCAGGGACTGGGAGAGCGGATCGTACCGCTGATCTCCAGCTCCCTGGAGATGATAGGGAAAATTGTGATCGCGGCAACGCTGGTTCCCATGTTCGGTTATTTGGGAGTGATCGCGGCGGAACCCATTGTGTGGTTCATTATGATCATCCCTCTGCTGATCAAAATTTTCCGTATGCCCCTCTGGAAACAGCAAAATACTTAACGTTTTCGTAAATGTAAGCGGTAACACCCTTAACGTTAAGAAAAAGTGAACAAAAACGGTGTCGTATTACTTGCTATTTTGTCGAATTGTATTACTATATGGAAAATGTTATAATGATTTCACCGAGAAAATACTTAAACGTTTTCGAGATGGACCTATTGTGACGAAGTCTTTTACAGAAAGGCAGATGTAGTAAGTATGAAGAAGACAGAGAGCAAGAAAACGGAAGTAAAAGGGAATGCAGTAAAAACGAATGCAGTAAAAAGGGAGAAAAAGCCATTTTTCACTATCTCCAAAAAGATTCTGTCATTGAGTCTGTTGCCAATGATCATTGTGTGCGCACTGGTGGCAACCGTGGGCTCCAGAGCTTTGGAAGCAGGCATTGAGGAACAGATCGAGAAAGCATTACAGATCGTAGGCGTCAGTGTGGACGAGACCTACACGAATCTGTATGAAGGAGATTACACCCAGGACAAGAGTGGCAAGGTGCGAAAAGGCGGCGTTGCCATCTCCGGAGATACGCAGCTGATTGACGGCTTACAGGAGAAGACGGGATTCCAGGTATCTTTCCTCTACGGGAATATGCGTCTGATCACGACACTGACGAAGCCGGAGGGCGGTCGTATCAACGGTACGGGGCTGGATTCGGAGATCTATGAGCAGATCCAGACAGGAGAACCGCTGTTTTTAAAGGATTGCACGATCTCTGAAGTGGACTATTACGTGTATTATCAGCCACTGATCAATTCGGACGGATCAGTGATCGGTGCTATTGAAGTAGCAACACCGGTACAGGATGTCCGGGACACCATTCACACCCAGGTGAAGGATATTATCCTGATCGCAGTGGTGTGTGTTCTCGTGGCAGCGGCGTTAGTCAGCGTATTGTCCCGCAGCATGGTGAAGACCATGAAGAAGACGAAGCATTTCTTGGGCAGGATCGTGAACGGAGAGCTGGACGCAGAACCGGATGAGAAGCAGTGCTGGAGAAAAGACGAACTGGGAGACGTCTACCGGATCTCTGTAAAATTACAGAAGACCCTGCGTACCATTGTAACGGATATCAAGGAATCTGCGGATAATCTGACGGCATCTTCCAACAAGCTGATCAAGATGGCACAGGATACGCAGGAATCTGTCAACGATGTATACCAGGCGGTAGGTGAGATCTCCGAAGGTGCCAGAAATCAGGCGAACGAGACCACAGATGCCAATGCCAATGTGGTGCGGATCGGCGAGCAGATCGAGTACATCTCCGAGGAGGTGAACTCTCTGACGGATTATGCCGGACGGATGGCGGAGGCGGAGAAGGCTTCCGAAGAGATCATGAAGGAACTGAACAGCTCCAACGAGAGCACGAAGGAATCGGTTCTGCGGGTAGCGGAGCAGATCACGGACATGAACGGAGCCATTCAGAACATTACCAAGGCAGTATCCATGATTCAGGATATTGCGGACGAGACCGACCTGTTGTCACTGAATGCCAGCATCGAAGCAGCAAGAGCCGGGGAAGCGGGAAGGGGCTTCGCTGTGGTGGCAGAGCAGATCAGCAAGTTAGCAGACCAGTCCAAGCGGTCTGCCACCGAGATCGAACAGATCATCAAAAATATCATGGAATCTTCCGACAGAATGGTGGAGATCATGGGCGAAGTGGAAGCCAACATGAATCACCAGCAGAGCAAATTAGAGGAGACCGGTGTGAAGACCGCTGCCGTAGCGGATGGTGTGGAGAATTCCCTGCATCATATCGGCGGCATCCAGGAGAAGATGGATGTCCTGGGACAGTCCGGAAGTGCGATCCGCGATGTGGTGGAAGGTCTGTCGGCAATCTCCGAGCAGAATGCGGCATCTGCGGACAGTACCATGCAGGTAGCACATGGCATGAGCGACACCATGACCGAACTGATGAGTTCTTCCGAGAAGCTGCTGGCACTGGCAGACAAGCTGGAAAAGGTACTGGATGTATTCAAGGTATAAAAGTTTTCAAAAGGGCGTCGGAACCAATCCGACAGGGAGATAAATATCATATAGAAAAAATACAGCGTTGTTTTATTGAGAAAAACAGCGCTGTATTTTTATGCGGTTTATTGACGGGGAAAAAAGCATGATTTACAATAAGAAAGCAAAGTAATCAGAATGTAATCATGGCAATGGCAGAGACGGAGTGACAGAATATGCATGACAACGGTGTGAACTTACAGACAAAAATATTACAGAACCTGGATGTGAAGTATTCCTATGAGCTGGCAAAACGGATGGAACAGTTCCGCTCCCATCCCACGCTGGGGTATCGTCCGGCGGGATCTCTTGCAGAGTTCGAGACCGGAGAAATGTTAAAGGCGGAAATGGAGAAAATAGGGCTGTCGGAGGTGACCAAGGATGCGGTCACCGTAGACGGCTGGGAGTTCCATAAGGCGACTTTAAGTTATGAAAACGCTTCGGGAGAAGAAGTGGCTGTGGAACTGGGAGCTTACCAGACCACTTTTGTAACGGAAGGACCAAAAGAATTTTCGTTGATGTATCTGGGCAAAGGCACGGAAAAGGATTATGCCGGCAAAGATGTCATGGGGAAACTGGTGTTGGTGGAGATCAACCAGAGAGACGAGTGGTGGATCAATTACCCGGTCTACCAGGCACATCTGAAGGGTGCAGCAGCCCTGATCGCTGTACAAAGCGGTGGTTACGGAGAGATCGACGATGAAGCGCTGAATGCACAGGACATCGCCGGACCGGAGAATGCTCCCGCATTTTCCATCTCCCGCAAGGATGCTGCGGGGCTGTTAAAACTTTTACAGGAACAAGAAGAAATCACAGTCACCTTTGATGCGGATTCCAAAGTGACCCGGAATTGCACGACCTATAATATCGTGGGACGGATCCCCGGAAAGCACCCGGATCGTATGGTGCTTCTGTCTGCCCATTATGATTCTTATTTTGACGGATTTCAGGATGACAATACAGCTATTGCACTACTGTTTGGCATTGCGAAAACACTGTTAGACAGTGATTTTCAGCCAAACAATACCATCGTGATTTGTGCTATGGCATCCGAAGAATGGGGCGTGGTGGATTCTAATTTCGACTGGTCCACGGGTGCTTACGAGCAGATATTCACTGCACATCCCGAATGGGTGGGAAAGGTGATCGCCGACCTGAACTTTGAACTTCCCGCACTGGCGCACGGCACCAGAGCGAGAATCCGCAGCTGCTATGAATATGTCAGCTTCCTGGAGGAATACCTGGCAGATCTGCCGAACCTGACCATGGCATATCCGGAGGAGACCGCAGTGACCTCTCCTATTGAGACCTGGTCGGATGATTTCTCCATGGCGATCGCGGGAGTGCCTTCTATGGTGAACGATTTTACCGGCGGCAGCTTCATGGAGACCCATTATCATTCCCAGTTTGATAACGATGAGTTTTACGATGAACAGGTATACGGGCTGCATCATGAGCTGTTTGCACTGTTGATTCTCGCGCTGGATGAGACAGCGGTAGTGCCGTTACAGTTCGCACCGGTGGCACAGCGGATCCGCAGAGGACTGGAGCAGTGTAGGGAGATCTGCTACCGCGCGGATGTAGCAGGACAGCTGGGAGAGAACAAAAGAGTCTTAGTAGAGCAGATTGAAGCACTGGAGACTTTAAGCGACAGGGCTCTTAAGAAATGTCGGGAAGAATATGAGCAGGTAGCGGAGTACAACCGGAATTACAAACAATTGCTCCGGGATGGAAAATATGATGAGGCAGAAGAACTTTTCCGGCAGACCAGACCCCTGGAGCAGAAGCTCCTTGCGCAGTTCAAACAGGAGCAGGATGCTTTTGTAAGGATTGACTGGTACGGAAATGTGTTGTATCCTCATGAAATATGCAGTACCAATTTACGGCTTTTAGGCGGAGCGGTGAGAAATCTGAAGGAACAGAGACTTTCTTCCGCACTTCGCAAGCTCTATCAGGTGGATAACAATGCCTATGCCTTTAATTTTGATGAAGAGGTATACAGACATTTCACGGATTATGTGTTCCACCAGCCGAAAGACCGGTTAAAATGGGGCTACGGAAGACTTTTGGAGCATGAGAATCTGTATGGAACGGTGAAGCAGCTCCTGCAGAAGGAAAAGACCATGGTGGAGACCGGTAAGACGGAGATGGATTACCGGGAGGATATTGCAAGCCTGGAGCAGGTATGTTCCAAGCTGGTGAGCAGCCTTGTGAATATTCTGGAGCAGATGCAGGAAGCCGTTACCCGGATTTTTACATTATAATCATTACAATCAGGAGATAGCAGGTAATACAATTATGGTAAGTGATAAGTTATATCGTGTGCAGAAGGAAGACCTTCCGAAAGTGGAGCAGATGCTGAACCAGTGCTTTGCACACGATCCCTTGTACGAGACACTGATACCGGATCCGGAGATCCGTAAGCACTTAATGCCGGAGCTGTTCAAATGTGACATGGATGAATTCTATGCCACCTGTGAGATCTTCGCAGACAGCGCGGAGTTAAACAGCGTACTGGTGGTGTCGGATGAGGCGGAGCCCTACAATGTATTTCAGTTTTATTTTACAGAGGCAATGGCAGCGTTGCAGACGGACTCCTATCTGATCAAGGAAGATCCCTCCTTGAAGACCCTCCGGAATTTTATGAAGGGAGAGGATTACCTGAATTCCAGCTGGACGGATCAGCTGCATCAGAATCAGCGTCTGCATATCATCTATCTGGCGGTGGATCCCACCATGCAGCATCATGGGATCGCTGCGGAGCTTCTGGAAGAAGCCATCGACTATGCCCAGAAGCACAAACTGATGATCTCACTGGAGACACACAATCCGAAAAATGTGGAATTTTATGAAAAATTCGGATTCAAGGTATATGGCGTGATGGAGAAGAATTTCCCCTTAAAGCAGTACTGCCTGATCCGGGAAGTGCAGTAAATACAGGAATTGCAACTGCCGGTATTGCTGTGGCCGGTCTGGAATGGGGAGACCGGAAAGCAGAGCGGGAGTAAAAGGAGTAGTCTATGATAGCAGTGTGGATTCTGATCCTGGTGGGAATCTTCTGGGGAGAGTTCTTCCTGAAAAATTATATAGAGTCACATGTGGACGAACGGGAAGAGCGGGAGATCTGTCGTGGAAAACTTCTGATTCGCAAGCATCATAACAAAGGCATGATGCTCAATGCCGGACAGAAGAAGAGAAAACTGGTAGCTGCAATTTCCCTGGTGTTTACGTTGATACTGACCGCTGTCTTTATCGTGAGCCTGGGACACCGCGGTAATCATCTGCTGCGCCTGGGGCTGTCGCTGTTACTTGGCGGCGCTTTCAGCAATACCTATGACCGCCTCCGCAGAGGATACGTGGTGGATTACGTCAGCTTCCCGGTGAAGTGGCAGGCGTTTGGCAAGATCGTATTCAACTGCTCGGATTTCTGCATTATTATCGGATCATTGATCTCCGCACTTGGGACAATATAAAAAAGGTGAGCTTTACAGCTCACCTTTTTTATATTTTGCAACGATATTTTGAATTCTCTCATTCGGATTCAGCAGATCGCTGATGGAAGAATCGTGGTTCAAAGTATCAATGATGTAAGCGATGTACTTACTCATATCACAGTTGATATACCATTCTCTCTGGAGCAGTTCCGGAGTCTGGTAGATCAAATTGGTGGTCAGTACCTTATCGATGATGCCGTTCTCATAAGCCTTATCGAACTTGTCCAGACCGTTGGTGAACAGACCGAAAGTGGAGAAGACGAAGATCTTGTTCGCCTTGCGCTCTTTCAGAGCAGCGGCAACTTCCAGCATGCTTTCACCGGAGGAGATCATGTCATCGATGATGATCATATCCTTGCCTTCTACGCTGGTGCCAAGGAACTCGTGAGCTACGATGGGGTTACGACCGTTGACGATCTTGGTGTAATCTCTTCTCTTATAGAACATACCCATATCCAGACCCAGGACATTGGCAATGTAGATAGCACGTCCCATACCGCCTTCATCCGGGCTGATGACCATCATGTGGCTGGAATCCAGCTGCAGATCCTTCACGTTGCGAAGCAGACCCTTGATGAACTGATATGCGGGCTGTACGGTCTCGAAACCATGCAGGGGAATGGCATTCTGTACGCGGGGATCGTGAGCATCGAAAGTGATGATGTTGTCTACACCCATGCTTACCAGCTCCTGCAGTGCCAGTGCGCAGTCCAGGGACTCACGGGAAGTTCTCTTGTGCTGACGGCTCTCGTACAGGAAAGGCATGATTACCGTGATACGGCGTGCCTTACCGCCGACAGCGGCGATGATACGCTTCAGATCTTGGTAGTGGTCATCGGGAGACATATGATTCTCATTACCGCACAGAGAATAGGTCATGGAGTAGTTCAGTACGTCTACTAACAGGTAGAGATCGGTACCGCGGACAGATTCTAAAATCTGACCTTTTGCTTCACCGGAACCAAAACGGGGTACTTTCGCATCCAGGAGATAAGAATCTCTCTGATAACCTGCAAATGCCAGAGATTCTTTGTGCTCGCTTTCTCTCTCAGCTCTCCATTTTACAAGATACTGGTCTACTTTCTCACCTAAGGGCTTGCAGCCGGGCAGGGAAATAATGCCCAGAGAGCCGACAGGAATAGTCTCCAGATTTCTTTTTTCTTCACGATTCGCCATTGGGGTGATCCTCACTTTCTGATTCTGTATACTGTTGTGTTACCAAGAAATGATTAATTGTCAGAGGCATTCTGCATACGCTTTTTGCACATGCGGATATCGGGACCGGTCAGCTTACACAGATCGTAATGACTGGTAATGCGGGAAAATACCCGGTCGGAATATCGGTCGCGCAGCTCCTTCAGACTCAAATTCGTGGAGATGATGGTGGCATTCTTGCGCAGATGTCTCTCATTCAGACAGGAGAACAGCTGGGATGCCACAAAAGTGTTGGTCATCTCTGTGCCGAGGTCATCAATGATCAGCAGCTCACAATTGTAGAGATCCTCGTAGAAGCCGGCGAGGGCTTCTTTTGCTTTGATATCGAAGGAGTAACGTGCAAGGGTATCAAATAACCCGGAAGCACTGAAATAGATCACGGAATGACCGCTCTGCAGTAATTCGCTGGCGATACATCCCGACAAAAAGCTTTTGCCAGTACCTACTGTACCATAAAAGAATAAATTGTGGTAGTCTTGTTTGAAGTTTTGTACAAAATTGTGGCAGACATCTACGCATTTTCGGAAATGAGCCAGATCTTCGCCCTGATAGTATTCGTAAGACAGGTTGGAAAAATTCTCGGAAGCGATCATATCCCGGATATGGGACTGTTCATAGAGAATATCCAGTTCCTGCTGATGGAAACAATGACATTTTTTGCGGAGACCGTCTTCGCTGTTAATATACCCTGTGTCCTTACAGTCGGGACAATCGTAGACAGGTTCCAGATAATCTGCGGGATATCCGGCGGAGACTAACAATTCCTTTTTCTGACGGGAAATCTCCTTCAGAGAGGCACGCAGTCTGGTGAGCGCCTCATCATCACCGTTTAATAAAAGCTTTGCCTGAGCTACGGAGAGCTCACCTATGGATTCGTCCAGTCTGCCGTACTCCGGAAGCTTAGCATAGACTTCGATGCGGCGCTGCTCCGTCAGATGACGGTTGCGGTCTCTGGTCTGTTCATAGCCCTTCATAATGGAATTGTATTGTGCGTTAGTCAGTGACACGGCATGTTCCCCTTTACCTGTGAATATTTCGGTTAATTACTTAAGATCTCTTTTTCCAGAGCAGTAAAATCGTAGCTGTTCTGTGCAAACTGTGTAAAACGGTTGGAAGACGCCGCAGGTGCCGGCTTTGCTGCCTTTTTCTTCTGATAGGAAGCATCTGCCTGCTGGATATCTGCCTTGTGGTGGATGCCTGCGTTCTTCCAGCTGCTTAAGATACCTTCGGCATATTCAAAACGATGTCTGTCTGTGGCAAGAGAACTGCGTTCACAGGCTTCTAATATAATATCCGTGCTGAAACCGTAGTCTCTGGTCCAGCGGTTGATGAATTCCAGTTCCTTCGCGGTGGGAGCGGTATTGCGTCCTAAGCTGTTCATGATGGAATAGACACTTTTATCGTAACGGGTGGAGAATTTCTGCGCCTGCTTCGGGGTGGTGATTCCTTCTTCTGCCCAGTTGACTGCCACTTTTTCTATGTACTTGAAATCCTTCTTGCCACGCTCCACGCAGTACTGTAACAGATAATCGATCAGATCTTCCGAAAAATGCAGCACATCCGTGAAGAACAGGATCGTCTTGATCTCGGAGGGGGTCAGGGGCTTACCGATGTAGGCTTCTGCGATAAACAGAAGCTGGGAAGTCTCTTCCCGTTCCTTGAATTCCCGTAACTGATCCAGAGAATAGGCGGGCTTGGTATAGTTGTGAACTTCTTCCTGTGCCGCGGGCTGCATGGCGGATGTAGCCTGTGCGGGACTGGAAGTTAACAGCACATTGTGCTGGGGAGCTTTCGCTGTCTGTGCACTCAGGTCACGCAGGTGGATCCCTACCAGAGTCTTGTTCTCATCAAAGTCCAGATCTAAGATCTGCTGCTTTTCCCAATATTTTAATGCACGGATCACGTCCTTCTCCGTATGGTTGAACTTGTCCGCAATTCCGGACACACTGACAGCCTGATCCGCATTCAGCATGCGCAGCAGATAAAAATAGACCTTGAGCTGTGCGTCGTTGGCATCCTTCATATATTCATCAATAAACAGATTGGATACTACCGTAGAATCTGCATAATTATCCTTATAGAGCGCTATCCGTGCCATAACACACAATACCTTCTTTCACAAGTTTCAGAAATTCACAAATCATTCCTTTTTCAAAGTAAGACCAAGTATAGCATAAGACCTGTGAAAAAGAAATAGTCAATTTGCCGGAAAACCTTGTAAATACTGGGCTTTCGCCGCTTCAGATAAAAATGTGGAAACGGTGGATATTGTGGATGTTTGCAGACGATGTTTCGGAAAATCCTTATAGAATGGCAAAATTATGTCAAAATACGACAGAAAATTATCCACAGGAAAACAATAAAATATCCACAGCCGGGAAGGGGATAATCCCCAACCGTTACTGTGGATAATGTGGATAATGTGGACAACTAATTGCCAAGCAGGTTTTCGCCGATTTTTACTACATCTCCGGCACCCATAGTTATCAACAGGTCACCGTTTATGCAATTTTCTAATAAAAAGTTTTCAATCTCATCAAAAGAAGGGAAATAGTAGCATTCATGCCCCAACGCCCGAATCTCTGCCTGCAGGGTCTCGGAACTGATTCCCAGGGTATCTGTCTCACGGGCAGCATAGATATCTGCCAGGACTACCTTGTCTGCCAGGCTTAAAGCTTTCGCAAAATCCTTCATAAATGCCTTGGTTCTGGTGTAAGTGTGGGGCTGGAAGACACACCAGAGGGTCTTGTGGGGATAGTTGGCAGCTGCATGCAGGGTAGCTGCGATCTCTGTGGGATGATGCGCATAGTCATCAATAATGGTAACACCGCCGATGGTTCCCTTGTATTCAAATCTACGGTCCGTGCCGGTGAAGCCGTGCAGTGCGGAGGCGGTGACGGTCCGGTCGACCTTCAGCAGGTCTGCTAACGCGATGGAAGCGATGGCATTGATGACATTATGTTCTCCGGGAACCTGCAGGGCAAAACTGCCGGATTCCTCTCCGTGACAATGCAGTACGAAGGAAGGATGCCCAAACTCGTCGTAAGTAATATCCGAAGGATAATAGTCTGCGGCGGAACCGTCACTGTTGACGGCTTCCTTATTAAATGTGATCACGCGGCAGGCAAGGTCTCCCGTAATCTCCTGCAGTCTGTCGATGGCGCCGTTGATGATCAGGCAGCCGTCAGCGGGCAGAAGCTTTGCAAACTTATGGAAGGAATTCCGGATATCCTCCAGATCCTTGAAGAAGTCCAGATGATCCTCTTCGATATTCAAGATCATGCCGATCTTCGGGAAAAAGCTTAAGAAGCTGTTGGTATATTCACAGGCTTCCGTCACGAACAGGTCGGTGCTGCCGACGCGGATGTTGCCACCGATGCTTTTTAACATTCCGCCGATGGACAGGGTGGGATCCGTTCCGGCATGCAGCAGGATCTCGCTGACCATGGAGGTCGTGGTAGTCTTGCCATGGGTGCCGCTGATGGCAATGGGAGTCTTGTAATTCTGCATGATCTCACCTAAGAGCTGGGCTCTGGTCAGATACGGAATTCCCTTTTCCATCGTTGCCACATATTCGGGATTATCCGTATGGATCGCACTGGTAAATACCACACAGTCGATATCATCGGTAATATTCGCGGCACGTTGTCCATAAAATACATTGATCCCCTTGCTCTCCAGTGTCTCGGTAAGGGGGCTTTTGGAACGGTCGGAGCCGGATACACGGAAGCCGGCATCCTTCAGTATCTCTGCGAGACCGCTCATGCTGATACCGCCGATACCTACAAAATAAATGGATGAGGGGTGATTAAAGTCTATCTGATACATGTTGACACTTCCTTATTATAGTGTAGTTGCATTGCTTATTAACATTATATACACAGGAGAGGAAAAAAACAATCCGTAGGTATGATTTTGAAAAAATGTGTAAGTTTACAGCTTTTTGTAAAAACATTTCCCTGGGGACTGGTAGAAATTTACAAAAGGATTGCAAAAGAAAAGCTAAATATGTAAAAAATGGATATAAAAATTGTAAAAATGCAAAAAAAACTGGTAATAAATATTCACTTTCTGATGCCGATGTGTTATAATCACATTATCACATCCGAAGGAAAAGGCATACGCTTTTTCGAGACAGATGGATACATCGGATAATAGCCGCGAGCGACTATTTATTACAACAGGTGGAAGGCTAGATAGAGGTGAGGATATGATTAAGAAAGAAATGATAGCCATGCTATTGGCTGGAGGACAGGGAAGCCGTCTGGGTGTTCTGACATCCAAGGTTGCTAAACCTGCCGTTGCATTCGGAGGCAAGTACCGCATTATCGATTTTCCCCTTTCTAATTGTATTAATTCGGGAGTGGATACGGTAGGCGTGCTGACACAGTACCAGCCCCTCAGATTGAATACCCATATCGGAATCGGTATTCCCTGGGATCTGGATCGCAACATCGGAGGAGTTACCGTACTTCCTCCTTATGAGAAGAGTACCAACAGTGAGTGGTATACCGGCACTGCAAATGCAATCTATCAGAATCTGGAGTACATGGAGAGCTACAACCCGGAGTATGTGCTGATTCTTTCCGGAGATCATATTTATAAGATGGACTACGAGGTCATGTTGGACTTCCATAAGGCGAACAACGCGGAAGTCACCATCGCGGTAATGCCGGTTCCCATGGAGGAGGCAAGCCGTTTCGGTATCATGATCGCAGATGAGAACCATAAGATCACCGAGTTTGAAGAGAAGCCGGAACATCCCAGAAGCAATCTTGCAAGTATGGGTATTTACATATTTAACTGGAAGACATTGAAGGAAGCCCTGATCGCTATGGCTGACCAGCCGGCACTGGATTTCGGTAAGCATGTCATTCCTTACTGCCATGAGAAGGGTGCACCTTTATATGCCTATGAATTCACCGGCTACTGGAAGGATGTAGGTACGCTGAGCTCCTATTGGGAAGCCAATATGGAACTGATCGATATTGTACCGGAGTTCAACCTGTATGAGGAGTACTGGAAGATCTACACCAAGAGTGAGATCCAGCCCCCTGATTATATTGCAGCCGACAGCGTGGTAGAGCGCAGTATCATCGGCGAAGGTTCTGAGATCTATGGAGAGGTATACAGTTCCGTAATCGGACGTGGTGTTACCATCGGTAAGGGAACTGTGGTCCGCGACTCCATTATTATGAACCAGACCCAGATCGGCGAAGGATGCGAGATCAACAAGGCGATCATTGCAGAGAACGTTGAGGTGGGCAACCGGGTAAGATTAGGTGTCGGTGAAGAAGCAGAGAATGATACCGCGCCTCATATTTACAACCACGGACTTGTAACCATCGGTGAGAAGAGCGTGATTCCTGACGGTATCAGCGTAGGCAAAAACTCAGTGATATCCGGAGTGACAGCTGCTGCAGATTATGAGGATTCCCAGCTCGCAAGCGGCAAAACATTAATTAAGGCAGGTGAATAGCAGTGAGAGCGATTGGAATTATTTTAGCAGGCGGTAACAATCACAGGATGCGGGAACTTTCCCAGAAGAGAGCCATATGTGCAATGCCTATCGCAGGCAGCTACCGCAGTATTGACTTTACACTGAGTAATATGACCAACTCTCATATTCAGAAGGTGGCAGTATTTACCCAGTACAATGCAAGAAGTCTGAACGAACATCTGAATTCCTCCAAATGGTGGGATTTCGGACGTAAGCAGGGAGGCTTATATGTATTTACTCCCGCTGTGACGGCAGAGAACAGCAACTGGTACAGAGGAACCGCAGATGCTATTTACCAGAATCTGAATTTCCTGAAGAACAGTCATGAGCCCTATGTAGTAATTGCTTCCGGCGACTGTGTATACAAGCTGGATTACAATAAGGTACTGGAATATCACATCGAGAAGAAGGCGGATATCACCGTAGTCTGCCGTGAGATGGAAGCCGGTACAAACGTGGAGCGTTTCGGTACGATCCGCATGAACGAAGAGAGCCGTATCGAGGAGTTCGAGGAGAAGCCTCTGCAGGCTAAGACCAACACCATTTCCTGCGGTATCTATGTGGTTCGACGCAGACTGCTGATCGAAATGATCGAGCAGTGTGCGGAGGAAGACCGTTATGATTTCGTAAGAGATATTCTGATCCGTTACAAGGATCTGAAGAGAATCTACGGATATAAGATCAAGGATTACTGGAGAAATATCGCATCCGTAGAAGATTACTACAATACCAATATGGACTTCCTGAAGGCAGATGTGAGAAATTACTTCTTCAAGCAGTATCCGGATGTATATTCCAAGGTGGATGATCTGCCTCCCGCAAAATACAATCCCGGTTCCCAGGTACGTAACAGCCTGGTATCCAGCGGATGTATCGTCAACGGTGTGGTAGAGAATTCCGTAATCTTCAAGAAGAGTTATATCGGCAACAATTGTGTGATCAAGAATTCCATTATCCTCAATGATGTATACATTGGAGATAACACGCATATTGAAAACTGTATTGTGGAGAGCCGTGATACGATCCGTGCAAATTCGTACTTTGTGGGAGAAGGCGAAGTGAAGATCGTAGTGGAGCGGAATGAAAGGTATGTGATCTAAGTGATCCAGATCCGAGATCGTTACAGTGCGTGGCTGCTTGCAGACAAAGCACTGTGGCGATTCGCGGATCCAACAGATATGAGTAAGTAGGGCGATAGCCCGGAATACGAATGTCTGTAGCATTTTGAGAGCCCGTAGGGCGTAAAAATGCGTAAGGATCACGATAACAACACCAAGGGGGTTAACAAATGCAGATTACAGATGTACGTGTTCGTAAGATCACCAAGGAAGGCAAGATGAAAGCCATCGTATCCATTACACTGGACGATGAATTCGTTGTGCATGATATCAAGGTGATTGAAGGAGAAAAGGGATTATTTATTGCAATGCCGAGCAAGAAAGCGACGGACGGAGAATACAGGGATATTGCTCATCCCATCAATTCTTCCACCAGAGAGAATTTGCAGAGAGTGATCCTGGAGAGCTACGAGAAGGCTTTGGACGAGCCGGAATAAGTTATCTGAATAGCATAAATAAAAGCTGTTGCCAACAGAGAAATCTGTGACAACAGCTTTTTTATTGTGCGCCTTGCGGCGCACGTTTCTAATGGGTGAAAGTCCCTAATCCG
>CAVJMX010000057.1:0-18067 GCA_963650795.1 Bacteroidales bacterium H4 | reverse complement strand
TCACCCACTTATGAGCAAGCTCATGTGGGTTTAGACCTTTTGACCCTGGCATCATCAGAATTTTATTATAACAAAAAAAGCGAAAATGACAAGTCTGCCACTTTCGCCTTTTGTTTTATTGTTTACTTTTTCGATCCTTTTTCGCACTGAGCGGCAAGGCTGCCATTCTCCACAGTAATGACAATGGTATCGCCCTCTTCCACCTGATCTGCCAGGATCATCTTGGCAGCCAGGGTCTCCACGTACTTCTGAATGTAACGCTTCAGAGGTCGTGCACCGTAGACCGGATCATACGCATTGTCCACGATGTACTGCATCGCCTCGTCCGACAGACGGATGGTCAGCTGCTTATCCTCCAGACGCTTGTTCAGATCGGCAATGATCAGATGAATGATGCCGCCGATATTGTCCTTGGTCAGAGGCTTGAACAGGATCGTCTCATCCAGACGGTTCAGGAACTCCGGACGGAAGTGAGCCCGCAGGTCGTTCATGACTGCTGCCTCTGCCTCCGGCTTGATCGTACCGTCTTCGTTGATGCCGTCCAACAGATAACTTGCACCGATGTTGGAGGTCATGATCAGGATGGTGTTCTTGAAGTCCACAGTACGTCCCTGAGAATCGGTGATACGACCATCATCCAGTACCTGTAACAATACATTAAATACATCGGGATGTGCCTTCTCGATCTCATCGAACAGTACCACGCTGTAAGGTTTTCTCCGGACAGCCTCGGTCAGCTGACCGCCTTCCTCATATCCTACATATCCGGGAGGTGCACCGATCAGACGGGAGACAGAATATTTCTCCATGTATTCGCTCATATCGATACGAACCATGTTGTTCTCGTCATCAAACAGTGCTGCAGCCAGGCTCTTCGCCAGCTCCGTCTTACCAACACCGGTAGGTCCTAAGAACAGGAAGGAGCCGATGGGTTTGCTGGGATCCTTGATTCCAGCTTTGGAACGGATGATGGCCTCGGTTACCTTGGTCACACCCTCGTCCTGTCCTACCACACGTTTATGCAGCTCTTCGTCCAGATGAAGGGTCTTGTTCCGTTCACTCTCGGTCAGTTTGGCTACCGGGATGCCGGTCCACCGGGAAATGATCCTTGCGATCTCTTCCTCCGATACCTTTTCATGTACCAGGGACATATCTGATTCGCCGACCTTATTTTCCTCCTGCTCCAGCTGTTTCTCCAGTGCCGGGAGTTCGCTGTATTTTAATCTGCCCGCTTTCTCATAATCTCCTTCCCGCTCTGCGATCTGGATCTCGTTGTTGATACGGTCTCTCTCCTCACGCAGTTTGGAAAGTTTATCTACGGATGCCTTTTCGTTATCCCACTGTGCCTTTCTCGTATTGAACTGATCCTTTAACTCTGCCAGCTCCTTCTGCAAATCTGCCAGACGCTCCTTACTGATTCGGTCATCCTCTTTTTTCAGAGCCGTCTCCTCGATCTCCAGCTGTGTCACCTTACGCTGCAGTTCATCCAGCTCCGTAGGCATACTGTCCATCTCGGTCTTGATCAGGGCGCAGGCTTCATCCACCAGGTCGATTGCCTTATCCGGCAGGAATCTGTCGGTGATATAACGGTTGGAAAGTACGGCTGCACTTACCAGCGCATTATCCATGATCTTAACACCGTGATATACTTCGTAACGATCCTTCAGTCCACGCAGGATAGAGATCGTATCCTCCACGGTAGGCTCTTCTACCATAACCGGCTGGAAACGACGTTCCAGGGCGGCATCTTTTTCAATATACTGTCTGTATTCATCCAGTGTGGTAGCACCGATACAGTGCAGCTCACCACGGGCCAGCATAGGTTTTAACATATTGCCCGCATCCAGGGCACCGTCGGTCTTACCGGCACCGACGATGGTATGCAGCTCATCAATGAACAGAATGATCTGTCCGTCGCTGTTCTTCACATCATCCAGCACGGCTTTCAGACGTTCCTCGAATTCGCCTCTGTATTTTGCACCGGCTACCAGGGCACCCATATCCAGTGCGAAGATCTTCTTATCCTTCAAGCCCTGCGGGACATCGCCTTTGACGATACGCTGTGCCAGACCTTCTACCACGGCGGTCTTACCAACACCGGGTTCACCGATCAGCACAGGGTTATTCTTCGTCTTACGGGACAGGATACGTACCACGTTACGAATCTCGTTGTCACGTCCGATGACGGGATCCAGTTTCTGATTTCTGGCTTTTTCCACCAGATCCTGACCGTATTTTTCGAGAGTGTCATAAGTAGCCTCCGGATTGTCACTGGTGACTCTCTGGTTGCCTCTTACGGTAGACAGTGCCTGTAAAAAGCGCTCTCTGGTGATGCCGTATTCCTTCCAGATCTCGGCGATCTCCTTGTTGGGATTCCTGATCATGGCAAGGAACAGATGCTCAACGGAGACATATTCATCTCCCATCTGCTTTGCTTCATCGGATGCGCTGATCAGTACCTTGTTCAGATACTGTCCGATGTAAGGCTGACCGCCCTGCACCTTCACTCTTTTCTCCAGAGCCTGTTTTGCACGGTTTACAAAATGATCCTTCTGGATCTCCATCTTCTCCACAAGCTTTAAGATCAAGCTGTCATCCAATGTCAGCAGACTGTACAGCAGATGCTCCTGCTCGATCTCCTGGTTGCCATATTCCATGGCGAGCTTTTCACAGCCGTTGACGGCTTCTATAGATTTCTGTGTAAATTTATCAATATTCATAATCGTTCGCCTCCTCACATAAGGTTACTGTTTTTCTTACTATAGAACAGACTCACAGATTTTCTGTCTCATCTGTTCTATAGTTAATATAACACATAGTGGAAGAAAATCAATTAAGAAATTATAAACTTTATATAGAATCTTTATTATTTTGCGGTAACGCCCTTTACTTCATAACCAGCGTCCACTACTGCCTTAGTCAGCACTTCGTCTGCCACATCAGAAGCCAGTTCCACGGTAGCGTTCTTCTGCTCCAGGCTCATAGTTACTGCCTTTACTCCCTCTACTGCCTCCAGTGCCTTCTGTACGGTTCCGGTGCAGTGATTGCACATCATTCCTTCGATACTGATTACTTTTGTCATTGTGTTTGTCCTCTCTTTCTCTTGCTTTACATTCTGTTTACTATTTTGCTCTGTGGACTCTTCCGCATTTTTCAGCGGGGTGAATCCGCTCTTAAAACCTCTCAGACGCAGGGCATTACCTACGACGAAGATACTGCTTAAGCTCATGGCTGCTGCGCCGAACATGGGATTCAGGCGGATGGCAAATGCCGGATACAGCACTCCTGCTGCCAGAGGGATGCCGATGCAGTTGTAGAAGAACGCCCAGAACAGGTTCTCCTTAATATTGCGGATCACGGCACGGCTCAGTTTCATAGCAGTCACGGCATCCCGCAGATCATTTTTCATCAGAATAATATCTGCGCTCTCCATTGCCACATCTGTGCCGGCGCCGATTGCCATACCTACATCTGCTGCCGCCAGTGCGGGCGCATCGTTGATGCCGTCACCGATCATGGCTACCTTGTGTCCCTGTGCTTTCAACTCGCTGACTTTCTTCTCCTTATCCTGCGGCAGTACCTCTGCCACGACTTCGGAGATTCCCAGTTTCTGTCGTACCGCTTCTGCAGTACGGCGGTTGTCTCCGGTCAGCATGATGACCTTAACACCCATTTTCTCCCAGGCATGAATTGCTTCATAGGAAGTTGCTTTCACGGTATCCGCTACACCGATGATTCCCAGGAATTTTCCTTCCTGTGCCACAAGAAGCGGCGTCATGCCTTCGTCTGCCATCCGATTCAGACCTTCAGCGGCTTCCTGCGGCAGAGTGATCTGATTCTCCTGTAAAAATGCAAGATTGCCTACATAGAATTTTGTGCCTGCAGGGATGTCTGCCTGGAAATCTACTGCCAGTGCACCTTCCACACCACGTCCGAAGGTTGCCTTGAAATCCACGATCTCCGGAATCGTCAGATGGAACCTTTCCGCATATTCCACGATAGCCTCCGCCAGCGGATGCTCACTCTTTTTCTCCAGTGCCGCTGCGATCTGCATCATGGCATCCGCAGGGAAATTGCTCTGATAACCGCCGACTTCTTCTACTTTTAACTTACCGTTGGTAATGGTTCCGGTCTTGTCCAGCACCACCGTGTCGATCTCTTTTGCCTGCTGCAGGGCTTCACCGGTCTTGATCAGGATACCGTTGCTGGCACCCACACCGGTTCCCACCATGATAGCCACCGGGGTTGCCAGTCCCAGTGCACAGGGACAGGAAATGACCAGTACGGCAATGGCTGTGGAAATGGCAAATTCCGGGGTTGCACCACTGATCAACCATACGATCAGGGTGATCAGGGAAATGGTCATAACGGTAGGTACGAAGACTCCCGCCACCTTGTCCGCCAGCTGGGCAATCGGTGCTTTGCTGGCGCTGGCTTCTTCCACGAGACGGATGATCTGTGCTAATGTGGTGTCATCGCCAACACGATCCGCACGACATTTAAGGAAGCCTGCCTTGTTCACAGTTGCAGAGACCACATGGTCGCCCGCCTGCTTCTCCACGGGGACACTCTCACCGGTGATGGCTGCTTCATCCACACTGGAGTTACCTTCGATAACAATGCCATCCACAGGTACCAGGCTTCCGGGCTTTACCAGGAATACATCACCTTTTTGCAGGCTCTCCGTGGGCACTTCCTTTTCCTGTCCGTCCTCTGTCACAAGGATTGCCACCTTGGGAGCCAGATTCATCAGCTTCGTGATGGCTTCACTGGTCTTGCCCTTGGAACGACTCTCCAGATATTTTCCGACAGTGATCAGCGTCAGGATTGTACCGGAGGATTCAAAATACAGATCATGGGAATAGTGTTCTACTACTGCCATATCGCCGTAGCCCAATCCATAGCTGATGCGATACATGGCGAAAATACCGTACACCAGTGCCGCGCCGGATCCCAGTGCGATCAGGCTGTCCATGTTCGGACTGCGGTGCGCCAGGGTCTTGAATCCTACGGAGAAAAACTTCCGGTTCACATACAAAATCGGCAATAACAGTAAGAATTGTGTCAGTGCAAAATTCATGGCGTTGGCATTGCCGTGCATGGTGTTCACGATAAATGCCGGAACCGGGATTCCGAACCATTCCTTGAACATGTGATGCATGGACACATACATTAATGGGATCAGGAATCCGATGGAGATGCCCAGACGCCATTTCATCGCTCTCGCGTCAGCATCCAGCTTCTGTTGTAATTCCTGTTTGCCGTCGGTGCCGGATTTTCTTGCGCCGCCAGAAGTACTCTGCTCACCTGCCGCACCGCCCTCGGTCATCACCGAGGCACCGTAGCCTGCTTTCACCACAGCATCGATAATCTCCGCCGAAGTGATCTTCGTCTCATCATAAGTTACATCCATGGTCTCCGTCAGCAGATTCACAGATGCTTTTTCCACAGCTTCCAGCTTATTTACTGCCTTTTCCACATGAGATGAACATGCGGAACAGGACATTCCCGTAACATGATATCTTTCCTTCATAAAAATAACCTTGCCTTTCCATAACCCACAAAGTTTCTGTTATTTTCAGTGCCTTGTACCACAAATTTACAGTTTTATCTGCAATCATGCCTTTACTTATTTCAATTTTCTTACCAGATCCACTGCTTCATCTACGATATCAGTATTTCCCTTCCGGATCTCTTCCACCACACAGGTCTCCATATGTTCCTTCAGAATTGCATAACCAAATGCCTGCAGGGCACTCTCCACGGCGGCTACCTGCGTCAAAATATCCCCGCAGTAGCGGTTCTCTTCCAACATCCGGCTGATGCCGTTTAACTGTCCCGTCATGCGGCTTAAGCGGTTCTGCAGCTGTTTTCGTTCTTTTTCGGAACGGGGCGTTGCCTTCTGGTGACAATGGCAACATTTCATGCTCTCTTCCTTATTTTCTCCCATCTGTTCTGTCATATTTTCTCCCATTCTAAAGCGGCCAGCACCGAAAGTCGTTTTCCCGGTTCTACGAATATGCTTTTTCGACCTGTATATCAGTGTGCAATACGCTGCTTCATTCCTCATTGCAGCCATGCAAAATACCCCACTGGGGTATCTTGTCTTTTTCTACAAGATATACCCCTGTAGGGTATTTGTCAAGAGGTATTTCAAAACAGGTCACTTTTTGTCACGCCACTCACATATCATGCGTGTCGTACGATGATCAATGTCAACGCGAGCCGTAAAATCCGTCACTTTCAGTATCAAAATGAATGTGCTTCATTATAATTGCTCCTTTCTAAAACCAAGCCTTACGATCTGCATCTTCATGATTCTGTCGCCGGTCTTAGCAAGGAAGCGGAATAATCCGCTGACAGAAGGATCGCGAAGATCATTATAGCCCAGCATATAGCCACGGCTTGTGACTTGCAATCTGCTGTCCCACGGGGAAAGCTCACTTTTTGCATCCGAAACCGCAAAATATGCGCCCACATTCTGAATTTTAGCGCTCCTTAGCCATGTCTTTGCTATCATCTTAACCGCTGTCCGGTTCGCTGCGTCAAAGACCAGTACGCCACCGGGAAATCTGCCAGCCATTCCCTGTACCAGTGTCCTGACTTGCTCCGTCAGAAAATAATAGAATACTCCGGAGGCAAAGAATATCGCCCCGCCGGACGCGTCGATTTTAGTAAACCATTCCGTATCATTCAAATTGCAGGGAATATTTTCCTCACGGTCTCCGGTGGGCAGTAATTGGTTGCGCACGGCGATCACATCCGGAAAATCCAAATTGTAAATTTTACAGCTGCCATTGTCACAGGCTCTGCCGGTACCATCAAGTCCACAGCCCAAATTAACCACCGCCGCATCGGGATGATCTGCCAGATAATTTTGCACCTCCCACGCAAGGTCATTCTGCCGCATGGCAACCTCCAGCGAACCGAAACGCTGCATCAGGCTGTGGGATTTTTTCTCCACCTGTGAAAAGTCATAGTCGATCTGGTCGATCAGGTGTACCGCCATCTCATCACGATAGAGGTTCGGATACAACTCCGAGCATAACTTTCGGGAATAGAGTGGGATGATCAGTGTCTCCTGTACGGTATTCTTCTCAATCTTGTATTTCATGGGTATCTCTCACTTTCTTTCATCTCTGTCATTGTTTTTATGTTAGTCTTGTATAACCATTATACAACATTTTGTGGTTAGTTTCAGCTAACTTACGTATCATGGAAAAGCCGCATTGCTGCGGCCTTTCTTGGAGAACAGTCCTGCCTGTTCACTCTTTATACAGACTGGAAACCGCCTTCCAGGTCTTCAATGATATCATCAATATTCTCGGTACCGATGGACAGACGGATGGTATTGCTGTAGATACCCTGCTCGTTCAGTTCTTCCTCAGACAGCTGCGCATGAGTGGTGGAAGCCGGATGGATGACCAGGGACTTCACATCTGCCACGTTGGCAAGCAGTGAGAACAATTCAAGATTGTCACAGAACTTCTTAGCTGTCTCCTTGCCGCCCTTGATCTCAAAGGTGAAGATGGAACCGCCGCCGTTGGGGAAGTATTTTTTATACAGTGCCTGCTGCTCCGGATCCTTGGATACGGAAGGATGATGCACGCACTCTACCTGGGGGTGATTATTCAGATACTGCACGACCTTCAGTGCATTCTCCACATGACGCTCCACGCGAAGAGACAGCGTCTCCAGTCCCTGTAAGAAGATAAATGCATGTACCGGAGAGATACATCCGCCCATATCACGCAGAAGCATTGCACGGATCGCAGTTACGAAAGCTGCTCCCGGTGCTGCCTTGGTGAAAGTCACGCCATGATAGCTGGGGTTCGGAGTGCACAGATGAGGGAACTTGCCGCTGCCCTCCCAGTCGAACCTGCCGTTCTCTACGATGACACCGCCTAAGCTGGTGCCGTGTCCGCCGATGAACTTCGTAGCGGAATGTACCACGATATCTGCGCCGTACTCAAAAGGACGTACCAGATAAGGAGTGGCAAAGGTGTTGTCCACTACCAGAGGCACCTTGTGTGCATGGGCGATCTGTGCCAGACGCTCGATATCTACCACATCGGAGTTGGGGTTGCCCAGAGTCTCGATGTAGAGAGCCTTGGTGTTCTCCTGAAAGCTTGCCTCGATCTTGTCATAATCGGAGGGTGCCACAAAAGTGGTAGTCACACCGTAGTCTACCAGAGTATGTGCCAGCAGATTGTAGGTTCCACCGTAAATATTATTTGCAGAAATGATATGATCTCCCTGTTTTGCCAGGTTCTGGATTGTGTAGCAGATCGCTGCTGCGCCGCTGGCTACTGCCAGTGCTGCGGTACCGCCCTCTAAGGCTGCAATACGCTGCTCGAAGACACCCTGGGTGGGGTTGCCCAGGCGACCGTAGATCTCACCGGGATCCTCCAGTCCGAAACGTGCTGCTGCGTGGTCGCAGTTGCGGAATACATAAGAAGATGTCTGATAAATGGGAACGGCTCTCGCGCCGGTCACGGGATCAGGCTGCTCCTGTCCCACATGTAACTGTAATGTCTCGAATTTCAGATTACGCTCTGCATATGGCTTTTTGCTCATGTTCTGCCTCATTTCCGCACTTTTATGTGCTACAATATTTTCTTATAAAAAACATGCTAAAACACATTCGAAAATCTGTCAACGTGAAATTTACTTTACCAGCCGGTCCTTATATTGCAGCCATTTTCCAGTCCGTACCCGGTTCGTGAAGAAAAATGCCCGCACACCCCAGTCCATGGTCATGGCGATCCAGACACCGATGACACCAAGTCCCAGACCCTGTCCTAAAATATACGCCATGCCCACACGACAGATCCACATTGATGCGATTGCCACGATCATGGTGAACTTCACATCCCCGGCAGCCCGCAGCGCGTTGGACTGTGCAAAGGACAGCGGATGCACCAGCATACAGCAGACACAGTTGTAAATTAACAGGATCACCGTCATATCCGTGGTTGCCTCGCTCAGATGATAGATACTGCACAAGGGTCTGGAAAATAATATCATCGGGATTCCCAGCAAGATCATGCACAGGTATGCAAGTTTCACCATCTTTTTCAGATAATATTTCGCCTGCTCGGTCTCGCTGGCACCGATACACTGTCCGATCACCGTAATCATCGCCACGCCGATGGCGCCGGATGGGATCTGCTGAAATCCGGCAACACTGCCTGTGACAGCATTTGCCGTCGTAGCCACCATTCCGAAACCAGCGATCAGACTGGTGGTCAGAAGCTTACCGATCTGGAAAATACTGTTCTCCAGTCCATTGGGAATACCGATATATAAAATCTTTCCTAAAATATTCGTATCCACCCGCCAGCTCTTACTCATAGAGATCTTGTCACTTCTACGAAGCAGCGCCACGATCATCACTGCAGACAGCATTCTGGAGAAAAGCGTAGACAGCGCCGCACCGGCGACACCAATCTGCGCCACATAGATCAAAAGCGCGTTGCCCGCAATGTTCATCAGATTCGCCACTAATGACACCTTCATGGACACCTTGGAATCTCCCACCGCACGGAACAGTGCCGCACCGCCGTTATAGATTCCGAGGAACGGGAAGGACACCGCGACGATGTAAAAATAGATCCTTGCGGCACTCATGACATCCGCTTCCACATTTCCGTAGAGGAGGTTTAACAGTCCTCTGTTAAAAATCAGTGCCACCGCCATAAACAGAAGAGCCACACCTCCAACCGCTAAAAACAGCTGATTGGAGGCCCGGCCTACCATTTCCTTATCTCCGCGTCCCATGTACTGTGCCGCCACCACTGCGCCGCCGCTTGCCATGGCGGTGAACAGTCCGATCAGCAGTACACAGATACTGTCCACCAGAGAGATGCCGGATACCGAGGCTTCTCCACAGCTTGCCACCATTATGGTATCCGCCATTCCCATTGCCACTGCCAGAAACTGTTCTATGATCAGCGGCCACAGTAATTTTTTCAATGCATCCTGTGAAAATAACATTTTTTTCTCTTCCGTCATACCTTACATCATTCCTTTATCTTACATTAACAACTGCCAAAATAGCACATTGTCATTGCATTGTAAATACGGTAAATGCAAAAGTATTATCAAATTCTCATTCACAGATTTTCCTGCACAACCTATTTTACAGATCCTGATATACGAAATAATCCGCAGCGACCTGACCGCCGTCCGTCCCCTGCTCGTTGATGGCAAACAGACCGTCCTTGACACCGACCCAGCGGCCCGGAGTTGCTTCCACCATCTGTCCCACAGGCTGTAGATTTTCCTCCGTGGTTCCCACGTAAAAAGTACGGTAGTTCTCCTTCTCCACCTTCATCTGAATATAAATCACATCACTGTTCCATTCGCCCAGATTGGTGCGCACTTCATCGTCCTTCGTCCAGTTGCCGGTGCGCTGCTGTAAGTTCATTTTCCCGTTTGTTTTCTGCACCGCAAGCGCCGTATAGCAGCCGCCCAGAGATACCAGTCCCGCCACGTCACCGTCCTTCATCTGTTCCAGATGCAGGCAGGTGGTGATGGAAAATTCCGGTGCCGGCCATTTCTGTAATAACAGATTGCTGATATCACACAACTGCGTCTTCGGATCTGCGGTCTGCGCATGGAGAATGAGCTGACCGTCCTTCAGGTCATACCATTCCTTTTTATAGTTGGCATTCCACTGCCACTGCAGTCCTAAACTGTCTCCCTCAAAGAAATCACTGTCCTCCGGAGTATCGATGTGGTATGTCGCCCCCACTTCCGGCTTCTTATAATGCAGTACCGGCTCACCGCAGCCATCTACGGCATTCACACCGATCACCGGCCAGTCATTCTCCCAGTGCATGGGCTGTAAATGTACGATACGTCCCGCATTACCCACATCCTGGAAATGTAAGAACCAGTCCTGTCCGTCCGGCGTGTCTACCCAGGCACCCTGGTGCGGTCCGTTGACAGGAGAATTGCCCTGATGCAGGACGATTTTTTCTTCCCAGGGACCGTAGATATTTTTCGACCGCAGCACGGTCTGCCAGCCGGGCTTCACGCCTCCTGCCGGAGCGAAAATGTAATAATAGCCGTTTCTCTTATACAGCTTCGGTCCCTCGATGGTAGGCTGGGTTGCATGACCGTCGTAGATGAACTGACCGTCATCAAGGATTTCCGTGCAATCCGGACTGATTGGTGTCATATAGAGCAGGCTCTTGAAGCCGATACGGCTTCTGGCAAATGCATTTACCATGTAAGCCTTGCCGTCATCATCCCAGAACGGGCAGGGATCGATCCAGCCGGCAGCCTTACGGATAAAATGCGGCTCGCTCCACTTTCCCCAGGGATCTGTGGTCCTGCATACTGCCAGCCCTTCGTCTGGAAAAGGAATTACCGCATAGTAGACACCCTCGTGAAAACGGATGGCGGGTGCCCAGGTACCGCAGCCATGCATCGGCTTCTCGTAATATTCGAACGGGAGCTTGTCAATAATGTAATTAATAACCTTCCAGTTCACCAGATCCTTTGAATGCAGTAACGGAACTGCCGGAGTATTACAGAAACTGGAAGCAATCATGAAATAATCCTCTCCCACACGGACAGCATCCGGATCCGAGTAATCCGTATATAGGATTGGGTTAGTATAGGTGCCGTTGCCCTGATCGGCGATCCACATTTTATGTATCTTTGTCTTGTCCATAGATTCTCCTGTCTGCAGCGCGCCTGCTGCTGTTTTGTTTTTTTAGGTAACTATTCCGAGTTACCTTGTTTGTTATTCCCAGTATAACAAATTCCTATTTTACAGGCGCGTCATTTTTGAAGATGTTTGCGACAAATCTTGCAATTTCAGCCAATAACTGCCATAATGTTTCCAGTATCAATGTCAAAAGTTGCATAGGAGAGCCGACATGAGCTTTTTTTACCAGAATAGACAAGATCCACTCTATCTCTTTCTGTCTCAGAACAATACATATGGTGTCCATCTGCACAGGCAGCTGGAGTTACTCTATATCATCAACGGTCCGACCCTTGTGACCATCGATGATCACGATGTCTCTCTGCAGCCAGGAGAGGGAGTTCTCATCTTCCCGAACCAGATGCATGGGCTGAAAAATATTACACCGGGGCAGAATCTGCTCTGTATTTTCGAGCCGGATTTCTGCCACTCTTTCCGCCATTTTTTCCAGAATAAAAAGCCTGCCCGCAATGACTTTACCGCATCCTCCCTCTCAGAGCACAGCCACATTGCCTTGCAGGGGCTTGAGGCTCTGGCAGCTGCCTGCGAAAAAGACCGTCCCACACCTTCCGATGTACAGGTCTATGCGGAAGGGTATCTCACCCTCCTGTTGGCAGATCTGCTGCCGTCTCTGCCCCTGCAGACGAGAAAAAGCACGGATGACCTGGAGCTGGAGCAGCGGCTGCTTCTTTATTTGGATGCCCACTATACCGAAGAGTTGTCGTTGGAAAGTCTCTCGAAGGAATTCGGTGTCAGCCGATTCGTCCTGTCAAGAATCTTCACGGAGAAGTTCCATACCTCTTTTCCGGATTACGTGAATTCCAGAAGACTGGACTATGCCAGAGATCTTCTGCTGTCCACGGAATTATCGGTGACACAGATCGCACTGGATGCGGGCTTTGGAAGCTCCCGCTCCTTTTTCCGCGCTTTTCAGGACTCCTTCCACACTACTCCCGGAGCTTACCGCAGGCAGACGGAATCCACCCACAGCAGTTCTTCTCCCGCCCGGATATAGTCTTTCCAGGTGCGGACGATCCGTCCCCGCTCCGGCGCCTGGCACATTTCCACAGTTACCGACGTATCCACGCCTTCCCGCGCCAGCTCTTCCTGATCAAATTCTACGAGCAGCTTTCCTTTCCGCACGATCTCGTTGGGCAGGACATTGCAGCGGTAACAGGCGCTGTGCAGCTCTTCCTTATCCCTGCAGATATTCAGAAGCAGTTCCACACCACTGTCCGTGCGGAAACGGATCCGGTTGCCCATGGGATAGAGTTTTAACACTTTTCCGGCAGCCGGTGCATAAACTCTGCCGTCCGCCGGCAGGATGCTGATGCTTTTTCCCTCGGTATCTGTTTCTTCCTCGGATGCTTCCCGCGCAGCTTTCCGGATCTCGCCGTTCACCGGACTTCCTATGGCAGTTCCCTCCATGACGATCTGCCGGTTCCCCGTCACTCTTCTCTCTTCCTGCCTTTGTGTCGCCTCTTCCTCCGTCTCTTCCATGTTCCACCGGATGCTTCTGCCAGACCAGAATCCGATCAGCAGTCCCAATATTCCCACGGCTGCCAGGTAAAATATCTGCATGTTATCACCTCACTCATTATATGTTTCTTATTCTGTCTCTTTTTCGGGAAAACATGCCATTTTTTCATTCATAAATTCTAAAAGTAACGCTGCCACGATTCCCACCGCCATGCAGAACAGATTCCGGGATGCTGCCTCCGCCGAGACTGCAAAGCTCCCCCAGGGAACCGTCATAAGCGTCGCCCCACAGATAATGCCGAAAATTCCATGAAACATCATTGCATAATGTGTTTCAAACAGACGGTTTACCAGCTTCGCCAGACACACGAATGTCACCGCGCAGCCGATTCCTCCGGGGAGCAGCACTTCCCATCTTACATGCCCGATGCCTTCCACGAAAGGTGTGTACAGTCCCAGCGGCATCAACAGCGTGGAAAAGCTCATACCAGGGGCGATCACCGACAAGGCAAAAGCAAATCCGCAGAACAGGAAACTGAACACCCCCGGTTCCACGGTAGTCTGGGAATTCTGCAGCCAGCATAACAGACCGGTCATCACCGCAAAGGTCACACAGGACAGCAACACATTTCCACCGGTCCTGCCCTGCTCTCCTGCTTCCCTCCACAGGGAAGGCAGCATTCCCACAATCAGCCCCACAAATACACAGACGGAAGGCTCCGGATAAGTTATCAAAATGTACGAAAGCAGGTTCGCCACGCCGAAAAATCCTATCACAGAACCCATCATATAAGGGAGCAGTCCCGGCAGATGCGTCCGCCACTTACTTACCGGATCCGAAAGCAGCTCCATGATGGGGCGGTACACCCCGAATACCACGCTTAATACCCCGCCGGAGATTCCCGGAAGTACAGCCCCCAGACCGATCAGTGCCCCCTGCAGTATCTTCCCTAAAAATCTCAGATTCATCCTCATTCTCCGCTTCTTGTTGCTCTTAAAATCATATGCTTTTTCCATAGGAAAATAGGTCTAAAAATCAAAGATAATTATTGACATTTCGATCAAGGCAATGGTATACTCTAACCGTATTCTAAATGAAAGTCATTGATCTCACATATTTTTGTAAGACATTGATGCTTTTACGGATGCTTTACAAAAATATGTGATTTTTTTGTCCTACGTTTTAGAATCATCAAAAGGATCAGGCAATGCCTGAATTATTAAAGGAGGTACCAATAATGAATAACGGTACAGTTAAGTGGTTTAACGCTCAGAAGGGTTATGGTTTCATCACCAACGATGCTAACGGCGAGGAAGTATTCGTACACTTTTCCGCAATCAACGCTGATGGTTTCAAGTCTCTGGAAGAGGGTCAGAAGGTAACTTTCGATACCGAGTGCGATCCTCAGAACAGCAGCAAGATCCGCGCTACCAACGTTACTGTTGTAGCTTAATAGCAAGGTAAACCAAAAGGATCAGTCCCAAGGGACTGATCCTTTTCTATGTCCTGAATACACTCCGTCGCACTGCATGACAGATTGGTCAGCAGTTTTACCTTCTCGCTTCCGGCACGAAGCTGTCGAAGATGAAAATATCGAAATGTTTTCTTGCTTCGTCCAGTTCCTTCTGACTCTTAATAGTCCATGCCGCTGCGGTATTGTGATACAGTCCTCTGCAAAGCTTTCGGGATAAGATCTCGGGATAGTGATGGTTGTATGCCACGAAATCCGGCTTCGTTAAGAAATTTAACAACAGATTCTGTAAGACAAAATACAGCACTCCCACATACTCTCCCTCCTTTAGGAAAGCATCGGACAGCTGTCCGCGCACCAGATCCGGATGGTTCTTCCGGTACCACCGAACTCCCAAAGGATTAAAAGATTCCATGCAGTACATGCCCTTGTAAGCCCGAAGCATCTCATCCACAATGGGACACAGGGACAGGTCGGTACGCTCGATCTTGAACTCCACGATCAGAGGTACTTTTCCGTTCACCAGTTCCAGTACATCTGCAAATTTCGGGATTTTTTCTTCAGAGTTATACAAATGAAACTGCTGCAGTTCCTCGTAGGTATAGTCACTTACTTTTCCTTCGCCGCCGCAGACTCTCTTTAAGGTAAAATCGTGGAACACCACGGGAATCTTGTCCTTCGTCAGCTGAATGTCCAGCTCGATGCCGAATCCGGCATCCACCGCCTTACGGAATGCCGCCAGGGAATTCTCCGGAGCCTCTGTCGCATTATCATGCAGACCTCTGTGGGCATAAAGCCATTCCTTAAAAGGCGCCGTATCGGGTTTCTGGGTCATGCGGGGCATGATCATGAGGAAGTAAAGAATCATCAAAACTATAATGACGATCAGTATGATTGCTAAAATTTTCATTGTTATTCAACCTTCTATCTTATGTTTGCTGCATCCTACTTTAGTCCACTCCCTCATAATTTTCAAGTACCTTTTTCTTAAGATTTCCCAAATATCTCATCAATCATCTACATCAAAATTCTCCAGAATGCTCTCCTTTTTCTGGGGCTTCACATCGCCGTGATGCACCTGGGTCATGGTCAGGAATGCCATCAGGGAAAAGAACAACGCGTAGGGGAACAGGGTGTTATAGGACACCTTTTCCAGCAAAAATCCGGACAATACCGGAGTCAGGATCTGCGCTGCCATAGAAAACGTATAATAAGTTCCGGTGAATTTGCCCACATCACTGCCGCTGCTCATTGCCACGATCATCGGGTAGGAATTCACGTTGATGGCTGCCCATGCCACACCGATCAGTGCGAACGCCACATTGACGATGGGGTGATATTCTCTTGCAAAAATAGCGGCTCCGTAGCAGGCTGCCATCAGCAGGACACCGCCCATGATGGTCTTCTTACGACCGATCTTCGCAGAGATGCTTCCGATGGGGATATAGCTCAAAATAGCTGCCACCGTCGCTACCATCAGACAGTTGGCGAAGCTTCCGCCCTCCATCTTCCATACCACTTTCGTATAGCGGGAAAAGGCTGTGGTCACGGCATTGTAAGCGGTAAACCATAAGAAGATAGATGCCAGCATGAAGTACATACTGCGCTTCACATCCTTCGGCATTCCCTTGGATTTTCCGTTTGCTTCCTTCTGTTCTGCATCCGCTACCGCTTCGATCTCTCCGGCAGCTTCCACGCCCTCTGCAATCGCCTTTTCTTCTACTGTTTCCGCATTTGCAGCCTCTGCCTTCTCGACTTCTTCCCGCAGTTTATTTTCCCGGATGGTGATCACGAGGATGCCCACAGCGATTACCATGACCGCAGCAATACTTGCGAATAAGGGCAGGTAATCCGGTGTCTCTCCCTTGCCCACCAATACCTTGATCATGATCAGGGCATACACACCGCCTACGGCTCCCATCAGGTTGATCACCGCATTGGCGCGGCTGCGCAGGTGATTCGGTGTCACATCCGGCATCAGTGCCACCGCCGGAGAACGATACAGTCCCATGGACACCAGGGTGAGGAACAGCACGCCTAAAAAGAATACCTGGTTACTGAAAGACCCTCCGGTGCTCCATCTTGCTTTCTCTGCGTTATCGATCATTGGCAACAGCATCATGAAGATCACCGCCAGGATCGTTCCCACCACGATAAAGGGCATTCTTCTGCCCAGCTTCGTATGTACCTTGTCCGACAACGTACCAAATACCGGCAGCAGGAAGATCGCCAGCACATTGTCCAGCGCCATGACTGCTCCCGTCATAGTCTCGCCCAGGTGATACGTATTCTGCAAGATCAGCGGGATGATGTTGTCATACATCTGCCAGAAGGAACAGATACTTAAAAAAGCCAGTCCGATCAGAAACGTTCTTTTGTAATTTAATTTTGTCTCCATAAGAAAACCTCCCAAGTTGATAGTTCTATTTTAGCAGAGGGGGATGCTATGCGCAATCATCGGGGGTAAAATCAAGGTAAATTTTTCTTTTTCCTTGAAATATGCGGGCTTTTATGTATAATGGTAAGGGTGACTTTTTAACATGCATTTAATTAGTAGAAAATCAAGAGGTTTTTAGAATGATCAGTGCAAACAACGTAACTTACCGTGTGGGTAAGAAAGCATTATTCGAAGATGTCAACATCAAGTTTACCGAGGGCAACTGTTACGGACTCATCGGAGCCAACGGTGCCGGTAAATCCACCTTTTTGAAGATTCTGTCCGGTCAGCTGGACACTACCAAAGGTGATATCGTCATCACCCCCGGTCAGCGTCTCTCCGTGTTGGAGCAGGATCATTTCAAATATGACGACAACGTGGTTATGGATACCGTTATCATGGGTAACGAGCGTCTCTTCCAGATTATGAAGGAAAAGGATGCTATCTATGCCAAGGAAGATTTCAGTGACGAGGACGGTATCCGCGCCAGTGAACTGGAAGCGGAATTCGCCGAGATGGACGGCTGGGAAGCAGAGTCCAACGCCGCTATGCTGTTAAACGGTCTGGGCATCGGTACCGAGTTCCACTACTCTCTCATGAAGGATTTAGACGGCAGCCTGAAGGTGAAGGTTCTGTTAGCGAAAGCATTGTTCGGTAACCCCGACATCCTGCTGTTAGACGAGCCTACCAACCATCTGGACCTGGATGCTATCGCATGGCTGGAGGATTTCCTGATCGATTTCGAGAATACCGTTATCGTGGTATCCCATGACCGTTATTTTCTGAACAAGGTATGTACCCAGATCGCCGACATCGACTACGGCAAGATCCAGCTGTATGCCGGTAACTACGACTTCTGGTACGAGTCCAGCCAGCTGCTGATCAAGCAGATGAAGGAAGCCAATAAGAAAAAGGAAGAAAAGATCAAGGAATTGCAGGAGTTCATCTCCCGTTTCTCCG
>CAVJMX010000056.1:0-18084 GCA_963650795.1 Bacteroidales bacterium H4 | reverse complement strand
ATCGGGACATTTTCCCTTGTGGTATATTAGGACATTATCATAAATGGTTCATAAGAATATAATAAAAATATAAAAAAGTAGTTGACGAATACATTTTTTATGCTATAATATCAAATGTGTGTAGAACAACTGCGCATTAGAATAACCCAGTCAGTCATGTTGCTTGAAGGGACTGAAGGGAGGTCGGGTGTAAGATGTCAAACGTAATCGTAAAAGAGAACGAGACTTTAGATAGCGCTTTACGTCGTTTCAAGAGAAGCTGCGCTAAGGCTGGTATCCAGCAGGAGATTCGTAAGAGAGAGCATTACGAGAAGCCTAGCGTAAAACGTAAGAAGAAGTCTGAAGCAGCAAGAAAACGTAAATATAACTAATGCAAAACAAAGGTCCTCGGCGTAATCACCGGGGACTTTGTACTTTGTGAGGGAAATGATATGTGGAACTATGAAATACTGGGAATGGATGTATACCATCTGTTGGCGGCATTTGTATTGTACAGCATTCTGGGATGGGCATTGGAATCTACTTACATGTCTTTCTGCAATCGCAAGCTGACGAACCGGGGATTCGGCAAGGGACCGTTCTGCCCGATCTACGGATTTGGCGGAGTGCTGGGCTATCTGATCTTAAGTCCGTTTCGTGGAAAGCTGTTAAAGCTTTATATACTCGGAGCGATTCTTGCCACGACTTTTGAGTATTTTGTGGGAGTCGGCATGATCCGCTTCTTAGGAGAACTCTGGTGGGATTATAACAATAAGCCTTTTAACTACCGGGGAATTATCTGTCTGGAGAGCACCATTGCCTGGGGCTTTTATGCCATCGGCATTGTTCAGTTCGTTCACGATGCCATGTACCATATCATCGACGGAGTACAGATTCAGGTAGGTACCCGCATGATCCAGGTAGCACTGGCAATTGTAGCTGTGGACTATACGGTGCAGCTGCTCAAAGTATTCCACGTGGATGTGCGCAGCAAGGGGCAGGAACTGAAGAAGCACTGCCAGGCGCTGATCGCCAGATTGTAAGATCTAAAGTCAGATTCACAGGTATATACAGAACCACACGACCATATCTTTTTAAAAAGGATAAGGGAGTGTGGCTTTTTTATGCAAAAAAATAGGAAACGTATCTGCGGATGGCTTTTACTTTTTATACTCGGCATCCAGGTATTCTGGTGGGATGGGATCGCCGCATGCGCAGAACCGGCGGCAATCGAAGCTCCCAGCGCAGTGCTTTTGGAGAGTTCTACCGGGAAGGTGATCTTTGAACAAAATGCGAGAGAACGCAGGAGTCCTGCCAGCATCACGAAGATCATGACATTGCTTTTAACTTTTGAAGCGTTGGATCAGGGGAAAATCAAATGGGAGGATCCGGTGACGGTCAGTGCCTATGCCAGTTCCATGGGAGGATCCCAGGTGTTTTTAGCGGAAAATGAGGTGCAGACTTTAGAGACCATGATCAAATGTATCGCCGTGGCTTCCGGTAATGATGCCAGCGTGGCGGTGGCGGAATACATAGCGGGAAGCGAAGAAGCTTTCGTGGAACAGATGAATGCGAAGGCGGCGGAGCTTGGTATGTCAGATACCCATTTTGAGGACTGCTGCGGTCTGACGGATTCCGACGGACATTACACCACGGCGATGGATGTGGCAATCATGTCCAGGGAGCTGACGGTCAAATATCCCGAAGTATTTGAATATACCGGCATCTGGATGGAAGATATCACCCATGAGACCAGGCAGGGAAGCTCCACATTTACCTTAAACAGCACGAACAAGCTGTTAAAACAGTACCAGTGGGCGACGGGGCTGAAGACCGGTTCCACATCCAAGGCAAAGTTCTGCCTGTCCGCCACCGCGACGAAGGACGGCATCGACCTCATCGCGGTAGTTATGGGAGCACCGGACTATAAGGCACGTTTTAAAGATGCACAGACGCTGTTAAGTTATGGTTTTAATATCAGTGATTTATACCTGGATGAAAATACAGATGCCCTGCCGGACTTGCGGGTCAAAGGCGGCGTGGAGGATACGGTACCCATAAAATACCAAAGTGAATTCCGGTATCTGGACACGGAGGGGAATTCCTTAGACGGCGTGGAGAAAAAAATAGAACTTCCGGAGAGCGCCGTGGCACCGTTTACGGAAGGAGATATGGCGGGCAGAGCGGTCTATTTCTTAAACGGCACAGAGATTGGCAGTGTGCCCATTCTGTATGAAAACGCTGTGGCAAAGGCGGTATACAAGGACTACCTCCGAAAAATAATGGAATTTTATCTTTTGTAAGGCAGAAAAATATGTTATACTATAGAACATATTGGCAATAATCTGGCAACATACCATGGGGGCGAAAGAGTTGGATGTAGTGATTACCGTGATCGCAGTAATCCTGGTGATAATGCTGTGGATAATGCTGTACGACAGCAACCGTTTTGTGGTACGGCATTATTCCCTACGGGATAATAGAATCAAGAAGCCTGTGAAAGCAGTGGTTCTGGCGGATCTGCACAACAAGAGATACGGAAAAGACAATGAGCGCCTGCTGCAGGCAATCGATGAGATCGAACCGGACATGATCCTGATTGCCGGGGATATGCTGACGGCGAAACCGAAAGCTACGCTGGATGTGGCGGTAGGATTCCTTACGGAGCTTGCGAAGAAGTATCCTATCTATTACGGTAACGGCAATCATGAACACCGCCTGAAGCTGTATCCGGAAAACTACGGGGATATGGCGGAGCGTTACGAGGAAGCTCTTACGAAGATCGGCATCCACAGGCTCGTCAATGAACATACAGACTTGTTGCCGGAATGCGGGATCCGTATCTACGGTTCGGAGATAGACAAGCTGTATTACAAACGGTTTGGAATACAGCCCATGAATCCGGAGTATCTTCCCGGAATTTTGGGACAGCCCTCCGAAGAATATTTCAATGTATTGATCGCCCACGACCCGGATTATTTTCCGAAGTATGCGGAGTGGGGCGCGGATCTGGTATTAGCGGGGCATGTCCACGGCGGCATGGTGAGAGTTCCCATCTGGGGAAAGGGCGTGGTGTCTCCCAATGTGAGACTTTTTCCGAAATACGATGGCGGAGAGTTTACAATAGGGAAGAGCAGAATGCTCTTAAGCAGAGGACTGGGAATGCACACAATTCCGATCCGGCTGTTCAATCCGGGCGAGATCTTAGAAGTGGAGCTTATGCCTGACGAGGGGAAATAGGAGTTTTATCACATGGCAATATCTGTAAAACTGGAAGCGTTTGAAGGTCCACTGGATCTATTGCTTCATTTGATCGAGAAAAATAAAATAGACATCTATGATATTCCTATCGTAGAGATTACGGCACAGTATCTGGATTATATCAAGCAGATGCAGCGGGAAGATATGAATGTCATGAGTGAATTCCTGGTAATGGCGGCGACACTGATCGACATTAAGTGCAAGATGCTGCTGCCCAAGGAAGTGAACGAAGACGGCGAGGAAGAAGATCCCAGAGCGGAACTGGTACAGAAGCTGTTGGAATACAAGATGTACAAATACATGTCCTTTGAGCTCAGAGACCGTCAGGTGGATGCTGCCAGGAATATGTACAGAGAGCAGAGACTTCCGAAGGAAGTGGAAGCTTACAGACAGCCCATAGATTACGAAGAACTCATCGGTGATATGAATCTGAACAAGCTTCATGAGATCTTCAGATCTATCGTGAAGAAGCAGGAGGACAAGATCGACCCCGTCCGCAGCCAGTACGGCAATATCGAGAAGGACGAGGTAGACATGGACATGAAGATGCTGTACGTGGAGGCTTATGCCAGAGAACATAAGACCTTCAGCTTCCGGAAGCTTTTGGAGAAGCAGAACAGCAAAATGGAAGTGATTGTTACATTCCTGATCATTCTGGAGCTGATGAAGACCGGCAAGATCAACATCAGTCAGGAAAATATATTCGATGATATTATGATTACATCTAATGTTTAGGATACAGTGAGGTTTTAGCATGGAACGCAGTAAAGCAGAAGCAGTAATAGAGGCCATCCTTTTTACCATGGGAGATTCCGTGGAGATCAGCAGGCTTGCGGAAGTGATCGAGGAGGATGTGAAGACGACAAAGTCTATATTAAAAGGCATGGCGGCACGGTACGAGGAAGAGAACAGAGGCATCGGTCTGACACAGTTCGACGATTCCGTACAGCTGTGCACTAAGGCAGATATGTACGATTATCTGATTAAGATCGCGAAGACTCCGAGAAAAATGACTCTGACGGATACTGTACTGGAGACATTGTCCATTATCGCCTATAAGCAGCCGGTAACGAGACTGGAGATCGAGAGAGTCAGAGGCGTCAGCTGTGATCATGCCATCAATAAGCTGCTGGAATATGATCTGATCACGGAACTGGGACGACTGGACGCGCCCGGAAGACCCTTACTGTTTGGCACCACAGAACAGTTCTTACGGTGCTTTGGTGTGAAGAGCCTGGACGAACTGCCGGAACTGAATCCGGTGCAGGTGGAGGAATTCAAACAGCAGGCGGAGCAGGAAGTACAGCTTACCCTAAATATATAAATGACCCGACATCATATCATTGAATAGGACAAAGAACCAGCCTCATAATAATAAGTAACCCTTTTTCGGGAGCAACGATTATGCGAGGCTTTTTTTGTGCCCTTTTTGCGGGAATTATGTGTCTGGAAAGTCTATGTGGATTACAATTCCGTGAAGATATTATAAAAGACCGTGAACCGCCATCCGGGATCCTGTATGAGACCGGGGAATCCGATCTGCCACAGGAGCTTATGCTGTATGCGCAGGGAGCGGTGCTTCTGGATGCGGACTCAGGACGTGTGCTATATGGAAAAAACGAAACTACGCCAATGGCTATGGCGAGTACCACCAAGATCATGACCTGCATTTTGGTGCTGGAAAATGCAAAGGTGGATGAAACTGTCAGCGTCTCTGCCTATGCAGCCACCATGCCCAAGGTAAAGCTGTATGTGAAATGCGGAGAGCACTATACCGTGAGAGAATTATTGTTTTCCCTGATGTTGGAAAGCCATAACGATGCTGCTGTGGTGCTGGGGGAATACATCGGCGGAAAGCTCTTGGGAGAGACGGGGGAGATCTCAGAGCATACCGGCGAAGAGAGCAGGGCGGCATTACATAGATTTGCGCAGGCAATGAATGAAAAGGCGGAAGAGATCGGCTGCGAAGATACCTGGTTCATCACTCCCAATGGGCTGGATGCCACAGAGACGCTGACGCTGCCTGACGGGAGTAACGTAGAAAAAGAACATCATACCACGGCGAAAGATCTGGCAGGGATCCTTAAGTACTGTATCAAAGATTCCCCACAGAGGGATCTGTTTTTAGAGATCACCGGAACGCAGGATTACTGTTTTACGGAGAACGGACGATCCTTTCAGTGCCACAATCATAACGCTTTTTTGCAGATGATGGATGGAGCATTCACCGGGAAGACCGGATTCACGAATAAGGCGGGATACTGCTATGTGGGAGCACTGAAAAGGGACGGAAAATGCCTGATCGTGGCGTTGCTTGCCTGCGGATGGCCGAACCATAAGACCTATAAATGGAGCGACAGCAGAGAACTATTCGGGTATGGGCTGGAAAATTATAAGTATCGAAAGTTTGGAGAGGAAGCATTTACGGGCAGGGAACAACTTCTTATGCCGATTCCTGTTATGGATGCACAGAACGACGGACTGGATCAGGAGCTCCTTTTATCCGTAGAAATGGACCCAGAGGCGGAAGGCACGGAAGGACTCTTAATGCGTCCGGAGGAGAAGGTGGAGATCCTCTACCGGAAAGAAAAGAATCTGAAAGCACCGGTGGCAAAAGGGGAGACGGTTGGAGAGATCTGTTATCTGGTAGACGGCAGGATCTGGCGCAAAGAACGCCTGATGGCAGCGGAATCGGCAGAGGCGATCGATCTTTTCTGGTGTGGCAGACAGATATCCCGGCGCTTTCTTATGATGATCCCATGGAAAAATTGACGGGGAAATTGTTCAAAATGAGGTACATTATATAAATTTTGTAAAAATCTGCAATTCGTTCTTTGCGAGTTGCAGATTTTATGTTATACTACAAACTGTTAATTATGGGGGCATTTGTGCTTCTATATTAATAGAGTTTTCTATATTTATTTTATTATATTATCAACGGAGGGCTGAAACATATGAGCACTACTTCAAAAGCGAGTCAAAGAATAGCAGCTTTACTCGATGACAACAGTTTCGTTGAAATCGGCGGACTTGTAACCGCAAGAGCTACGGATTTCAATCTGAAACCCAATGAAACTCCTTCTGACGGTTGTATTACCGGCTACGGAGTGATCAATGGTAATCTTGTATATGTGTATAGCCAGGATGCTTCCGTACTGAACGGAACCATCGGCGAGATGCATGCGAAAAAGATCACCAACCTCTACGATCTGGCTATGAAGACCGGAGCACCTGTGATCGGACTGATCGAATCCGCAGGTTTAAGACTGCAGGAGGCAACCGATGCACTGGCTGCATTCGGTGAGATCTATTTAAAGCAGACCATGGCTTCCGGCGTGATTCCTCAGATCACCGCTGTATTCGGAACCTGTGGCGGCGGCTTAGGACTGTTCCCTACCATGACCGATTTTACTTTCATGGAAGAGAAGAATGCCAAGCTGTTCGTAAATGCTCCCAACGCTTTAGACGGCAATGTAATCACCAAGTGTGATTCTTCTTCCGCTAAGTTCCAGGCAGAAGAGAGCGGTATTGTAGATGTAGTGGCTGACGAAGCTACTATCTTAGAGAAGGTTAGAGAGCTGGTTGGCTTCCTGCCTGCTAACAACGAAGACGATGCAAGCTTCTTAGAGGACTGCACCGATGATCTGAACCGTGTAAATCCCGAGATCGCAGGCTGTGTCGGCGACACCAGCGTTGCTCTGTCCATTCTGGCAGATGACAACAACTTCTTTGAAGTAAAGTCCGGATATGCGAAGAACATGGTAACCGGTTTCTTACGTCTCGATGGTGTTACCGTAGGTGCGGTAGCTAACCGTTCCGAGATCTGCAACGAAGAAGGTAAGGTAGCTGAAAAGCTTGACGCTGTTCTGACCGCAGAGGGCTGCGAGAAGGCTGCAGAGTTCGTAAACTTCTGTGATGCTTTCGGTATCCCCGTACTGACCCTGACCAATGTAAAGGGTTACGAAGCAACTCTGGCTTCCGAGAAGACCATCGCAAAGGCTGCTGCAAAGCTGACCTACGCATTCGCTAACGCAACTGTTCCCAAGGTAAACGTTGTGATCGGCAAGGCTCTCGGAACCGCTTATGTGGTAATGAACTCCAAGGCTATCGGCGCTGATATCACCATGGCATGGCCGGATGCACAGATCGGTACTATGGACGGCAAGCTGGCTGCCAAGATTATGTATGACGGTCAGGGTGCAGATGTAATTAATGAAAAGGCTGCTGAATACGAAGCACTTACTCTGAATGTAACCAGCGCAGCCAAGAGAGGATATGTGGACCAGATCGTAAACGCAGCTGACACCAGAAAATATGTGATCGGCGCATTCGAGATGTTATTCACCAAGAGTGAAGACCGTCCTGCCAAGAAACATGGAACTGTATAAGAAAGGGTGATTATAAAATGAAGAAATTTTTAAGTCTAGTATGTATGATTACCTGCATCTTTGGTTTAACAGCCTGTGGCAGTGAGGAGACCTACTCAGATTATGAACAGCGTAAGGTAGACATGGCTATGCAGCTCGCTACTGAGTATGTAATTCCTTCTCTTGAGAATTTTGAAGATGAAGATACACTGGAGAGCTTTTCCGAGTATACTGCTGATGAGGTGGCATACCTGGTACAGCAGAACGTAGGTATCAGCGTTGATGGTTATGCATACAAGTCTGCTATTGAATCCTTCAATTCCGCTAAGGAGACCATCGGCGGCATTACTGCAGTCGGTGATGCTGAGGCTACTATTGATGATGATCAGATCATTGTACATGTAGATGTGACCGGTGCGAACCAGAGCGCACAGGCAGAAGTAATCTTCAGCAACGATATGTTCCTGGAGATGGAGTCTGCAGCACTGAATCCTGTGGAAACCATGAGTGCTATGATGCTGAAGGCGGCGTTAAACACTTTGATCGGTATGGGAACAGTATTTGTAATGCTGATTGTCATTTCATTGATCATATCTCTGTTTACGTTCATTCCTAAGCTCCAGGCTGCTTTCAGCAAAAAGGACAAGCAGGAAGAAGTAAAGAGCGCAGGTGTTGAAAATGCAGTAACGCAGATCACTGCACAGGAAGAAACTGAGGCAGATGATACAGAGCTGATCGCCGTAATTGCAGCTGCAATTGCAGCAAGCGAGGGTGCAGCACACACTGACGGATTTGTAGTTCGTTCTATCCGTAAAGTTAGATAATCGTTAAATCTTAGGAGGATATTAAAATGAAAAATTATACCATTACCGTAAATGGCAACGTATATGATGTAGTAGTAGAAGAGGGCGCATCTACCGGAGCACCCGTTGCAGCAAAGGCTCCCGCAGCTCCCAAGGCAGCACCCAAGGCTCCCGCAGCAGCACCCAAGGCAAGCGGTGCAGCAGGCAGCATCAAGGTTGAGGCCGGTGCAGCAGGTAAGATCTTTAAGGTAGAGGCTAGTGTAGGACAGGCTGTTAAGAGAGGTGACGCTGTCATCATTCTGGAAGCTATGAAGATGGAGATCCCTGTAGTAGCTCCCGAAGACGGTACTGTAGCAAGCATTGACGTTGCAGTTGGTGATGCTGTTGAAGCTGGTGCAGTTCTGGCAACTCTGAACTAAGAATTTTACATCAGCTCTATAAACAACAGGAGGTCATCAAATGGAATATATAGCTAGTACGCTTAACAACCTGATTCATCAGACAGCGTTTTTCAACCTGACCTGGGGAAACTATGTCATGATTCTGGTTGCATGCTTTTTCCTTTATTTAGCTATCCGTCATGAGTTTGAGCCTTTGCTCTTACTTCCGATAGCGTTTGGTATGCTGCTGGTAAATATTTACCCGGATATTATGTTGTATCCGGAAAATTCATCAAACGGTGCCGGCGGTTTACTTTATTATTTCTACAAGCTGGATGAACTGGCAATCCTGCCTTCCCTGATCTTCATGGGTGTAGGTGCCATGACAGACTTCGGTCCTCTGATTGCAAACCCCAAGAGCTTCCTTTTGGGAGCAGCTGCACAGTTTGGTATTTTCGCAGCATACTTCGGAGCAATCTGGCTGGGCTTCAACGACAAGGCAGCTGCAGCAATCTCCATCATCGGTGGTGCTGACGGCCCTACTTCAATCTTCCTGGCTGGTAAGCTTGGACAGACGGCAATCCTGGGACCTATCGCAGTGGCAGCGTACTCCTACATGTCACTGGTTCCCATTATTCAGCCCCCTATTATGAGACTTCTCACTACTGAGAAGGAGAGAAAAATCAAGATGGGTCAGCTTCGTCCCGTATCCAAACTGGAGAAGATCCTGTTCCCCATCGTTGTTACTATTGTTGTATGTCTGATTCTTCCCACCACAGCTCCTCTGGTAGGTATGCTGATGCTGGGTAACCTGTTCCGTGAGTCCGGCGTTGTTCGTCAGCTGACTGAGACAGCATCCAATGCTCTGATGTACATCGTAGTTATTCTGTTAGGTACTTCCGTAGGTGCTACCACCAGTGCAGAAGCATTCCTGAATGCAGATACCCTGAAGATCGTAGCTCTGGGTCTGATCGCATTCATGTTCGGTACCGCTGCAGGTGTCCTGTTCGGTAAGCTGATGTGCGTATTCTCACACGGTAAGATTAATCCGTTAATCGGTTCCGCAGGTGTATCCGCAGTTCCTATGGCAGCACGTGTATCCCAGAAGGTTGGTGCAGAATCCGATCCTACCAACTTCCTGCTGATGCATGCTATGGGACCTAACGTAGCAGGTGTTATCGGTACTGCCGTAGCAGCCGGTACATTCATGGCAATCTTCGGAGTATTCTAAGGGACGATGTATTTCCCGCAAAGCGCGATGAAATAAACCCGAAGGGTTAGAATAACGCATCGCGTTAATCTAATTAAAAGAAAATTATATTATGGAGGATATTCGTAATGTCAGAAATTGAAAAGAAACCGATTAAGATTACGGAAACTGTTTTACGTGATGCACATCAGTCTCTGATCGCTACCAGAATGCCGACCGAATTCATGCTTCCTATCGTAGGGAAGATGGATAAAGTAGGTTACCATTCCGTAGAGTGCTGGGGCGGCGCTACCTTTGATGCATCCCTTCGTTTCCTGAAGGAAGATCCCTGGGACAGACTGAGAAAGCTGCGTGATGGCTTCAAGAACACCAAGCTACAGATGCTGTTCCGTGGACAGAACATTTTAGGTTACAGACCTTATGCAGATGATGTGGTAGATTACTTCGTACAGAAGTCCATCTCCAATGGTATTGATATCATTCGTATTTTCGACTGTCTGAATGACCTGCGTAACTTACAGGAAGCAGTAAATGCTACCAACAAGTTCAAGGCACAGGAAGGCAGAGGTGAAGCACAGGTTGCTCTGGCTTACACCCTGGGTGATGCTTATACCTTAGAGTACTGGACCGACATGGCTAAGAAGATCGAAGAGATGGGTGCAGATTCCATCTGTATCAAGGATATGGCTGGTCTGTTAGTTCCTTACAAGGCTGCAGAACTGATCAAGGCTATGAAGGAAGTTACCAAGCTTCCCATCCAGCTGCATACCCACTATACTTCCGGTGTTGCAAGCATGACTTACCTGAAGGCAGTAGAGGCTGGTGTTGATGTGATCGATACCGCTATGAGCCCCTTCGCCATGGGTACTTCACAGCCTGCTACCGAGGTTATGGTTGAGACCTTCAAGGGAACCCCTTATGATACCGGTCTGGATCAGAACCTGTTAGCTGAGATCGCTGATTACTTCAGACCTTACAGAGATGAGTGCCTGGCTAACGGACTGCTCAATCCCAAGGTTATGGGCGTTGATATCAAGACTCTGCTGTATCAGGTACCCGGCGGTATGCTTTCCAACATGGTAAGCCAGCTGAAAGAGCAGAACGCAGAAGACAGATACTACGATGTACTGAAGGAGATCCCCAAGGTTCGTAAGGATCTGGGTGAGCCCCCTCTGGTTACTCCTTCTTCTCAGATCGTTGGTACTCAGGCAGTCTTCAATGTACTGCTTGGTGAGCGTTACAAGATGGCTACCAAGGAGACCAAGGCAGTTCTTCGTGGTGAGTACGGTCAGACCGTTAAGCCCATGAACCAGGAAGTTATCGACAAGGTTATCCCCGGTGAGGAGAGAATCACCTGCCGTTACGCTGATCTGCTCGACAACGAGTTAGATAAGCTGGAAGGTGAGATGAAGGAATGGAAGCAGCAGGATGAGGATGTCTTAAGCTACGCTCTGTTCCCTCAGGTTGCTACCGACTTCTTCAAGTATCGTCAGGCTCAGCAGGAAAAGGTTGATATGACCCAGGCTGATACTAAAAACGGAGCTTATCCGGTGTAGTAGATAAAAGGTAATACATTAATAAAAAGTCGCACGACTGCTTGCAGTCAGTGCGGCTTTTTTATTAAACGAACGTTATTTATACAGATACCCGGTCGAATCATTTACATATTGACAAACTACCTCTTCCCCCACTAAAATAACAAGTGTTATAGAAGATAATCGTTTGCTGTAAAAACAGCGGAATGAGAGGAATTATGGCTCGTAAAGAGATGATCACCATTGACAGGATTCTGGATACGGCATTTGCCATGACCAGAGAAGAAGGCTTTGCCAATGTGACAGCGAGAAAAGTTGCGGCGAAGGCAGGATGTTCCACACAGCCTATTTTCCGGGTATATAAGAATATGGAAGAACTGTGGGATGCGGTCTATGAGAGAGCGGCAGCTTATTTCCTGGATTATTACAGTCTGTATCCCCGCACCGGCAAGACGCCTTTTGCCAACTTGGGAATGGCGTACATAGCATTTGCAAGAGAGGAACGGCATTTGTTTGAGCTGCTGTTCGTGTCCGGTGACCAGGGCAGCAAGCATAAGACGAAGAGCATGTATGAGATCTTAAACGGTGATGCCGGAAATGTGGTTTACGAGATCAATCTGGCAAGAGTGGCAGGATGCCCGGATCCCAGTGATCTGTTCATGAAAATGTGGATCTTCATTCACGGAGCGGCATGCATGTCCCTGACCGGAGATTACGATCTGACAGATCTGCAGACCATACAGCTTCTAGAGCATTCTTATTATGCTTTTTACAATGAGACAACGCGAGGTTAAGAACTGTGGCAGAATATGATGTTTTTACCCGAATCAATGAACATTATGCAAAAATGAGCAAGGGGCATAAAGCCATTGCAGACTATATCTCGGAACATTACGATCAGGCGGTATTCATGACGGCGGCAAAATTAGGTGAGACGCTGGGGATCAGTGAGTCCACAGTGGTGCGTTTCGCAGCGGGCATCGGCTATGACGGATATCCGAAGTTCCAGAAGGCACTGGAGACCTGTGTCCAGGGAAAGCTTAACGGCATTCAGAAAATGGATGCCAAATACGGCAGAAGCTCCCAGTCTGAGATATTGACCTCTGTACTGACTGCCGATATGGAAAAAATTCAGGATACCATAGATAATCTGGATCCGGCGGCATTTGAATCTGCGGTAACTACGATTCTGGAGGCGGAGACCGTTTATATCATGGGGCTTCGCAGCAATGAGCCTCTGGCAGCATTTTTACACTTTTACCTGAATATGATCCGGGGCAGGGTATTTTTACTGAACACCACCAGTGTCAGTGAGACCTTTGAACAGATGATCCATATCGGACCGAAGGACTGCTTCATCGGTATCAGCTTTCCCAGGTATTCCATGCGGACATTGAAAGCCATGGAGTTCGCCAATGACCGGAATGCCAAGGTGATCGCCATTACGGACAGTATCCATTCCCCCATGAACCTGTATTCCTCCTGCAATCTGCTTGCAAGAAGTGACATGGTGTCTGTGGTGGATTCTCTGGTGGCACCCTTAAGTGTGATCAATGCACTGGTGGTGGCGCTGTGCCTGAAATGTCCGGAACAGGTGCGCAAGAATCTGGAGACACTGGAAGAGACCTGGAACAACTATCAGGTATATTTAAATGATGAGATCGATTTTATAGATGATGAGCCGATGTTAGACTATTCCCTGCGGCGCAAGGAACAGTGACGTAAGGAAGCAGCGGCAAAGAGGACAACAATGAGTAATGTGATCGTGATCGGCGGAGGTGCCGCTGGGATGATGGCTGCCATTGCGGCAGCAAAGGGGGGACATAAGGTAACCCTTTTAGAAAAGAACGAAAAGCTGGGAAAAAAGCTGTTTATCACAGGAAAAGGCAGATGTAATGTAACCAATGCGGCGGATATGGATGTATTATTTCAAAATGTCTGTACCAATGAAAAATTCCTGTACAGCGCTTTTTACAGCTTTGACAATACACAGGTGTGCGATCTGATCGAACAGGCGGGCTGCCCTTTGAAGACAGAGCGTGGCGACCGGGTATTCCCGGTATCCGATCATTCCTCGGATGTGATTGCTGCCCTGCAGAGGGAACTGCGTAAGCTTCATGTGGACATTCATCTGCATACGGAAGTGAAAAAGATTCTGACGAAGGAAATCGAAGGGAATACTTTCTTTTACGGTGTGGAGTGCGCAGACCATAAAAAAATTACCGCAGACGACTGTATTGTCTGCACCGGTGGCTGTTCCTATGCCAGCACCGGATCTACCGGAGACGGTTATCGTTTCGCGGAGGAGACGGGGCATAAGGTGACGGAGCGGAAACCGGCACTGGTACCCTTAGAGATCCGGGAGCCCTGGTGCAGGGAACTGATGGGGCTTTCCTTAAAAAATGTGGAGATCCGGATGCAGTGCGGGAAGAAGACCTGGTATGAAGGCTTCGGGGAGATGCTGTTTACCCATTTCGGCGTCAGCGGACCGTTGATTCTCTCCGCCAGCAGCTTTTATTCTAAAAATATTGCAAAACGGAAAGGTGACGAAGAGGTAAAACTTTTCTTAGACCTGAAACCGGCACTGACGGCGGAACAGTTAGATAAGCGTCTGCTTCGGGATTTTGAGGAAGCGAAGAACAAACAGTTTAAAAATGCACTGGATCACCTGTTCCCGGCAAAGCTAATTCCTGTTATGATAGAGCTGTCCGGAATCTCTCCGGAGAAGAAGGTCAACGAGATCAGCAGGGAAGAGAGAAAAGCCTTCGGCGAGTTGATCAGGGCACTTCCCATGACAGTGACGGGGACGCGGTCTTTTGCGGAAGCCATCATCACCCAGGGCGGAATTTCAGTAAAAGATATCAATCCTTCCACCATGGAATCCAAATACGTAAAACATCTGTATTTTGCAGGAGAAGTACTGGATCTGGATGCCATGACCGGAGGGTTTAATCTACAGATCGCCTGGTCTACCGGACATCTGGCGGGAGACAGCATACAATAACGTTTTCAGATGATAATAAAGCAGAAAAGAGGATATAACTATGAGTTTTAATGTAGCAATCGACGGACCTGCAGGTGCCGGTAAAAGTACCATTGCCAGAGAGGTGGCAAAGAAAAAGGGATTTATCTATGTGGATACCGGAGCCATGTACCGTGCCATGGCACTGTTCATGTTAAGAGAGGGCGTGGATCCCACAGATGCAGCTGCAATTGCCGAAAAATGTAAAGAGGCAGATATCACTATCCAGTATGTGGATGGGGAACAGGTCGTTTTATTAAACGGAGAAAATGTCAACGCATACCTGCGTACCGAAGAGGTGGGCAATATGGCATCTACCACAAGCACCCAGCCTACCGTACGTACTAAGCTGGTGGAACTCCAGCAGGCACTGGCGGCAAAAAGTGATGTGATCATGGACGGCAGAGATATCGGTACAGTGGTGCTGCCTCATGCACAGGTGAAGATCTATCTGACCGCCAGCAGTATGGTCAGAGCAAAGAGAAGATATGACGAGCTGACCGCCAAGGGAGAGACCTGCGATCTGGAGAAGATCCGTCTGGATATCGAGGACAGAGATTACAGAGACATGCACAGAGAGACTTCTCCGTTAAAGCAGACGGAGGATGCGGTACTGGTGGATACCTCTGATATGACCATCGAGCAGGTCATCGACCGGATCGTGGAACTGATCGGTTAAGCGGGAGAGGATATATGGAAGTAAGACTGGCAGACTGCGCGGGCTTCTGCTTTGGCGTTAAGCGTGCGGTCGATACCGTGTATGAACAATTAAAATGTGGGAAGACTATATATACCTATGGTCCTATCGTGCATAACGAGGAAGTGGTCAGAGAACTGGCGGAAAAAGGTGTAAATGTTCTGGAAAACAAGGAGGAACTGGAAAAGCTGAAAGCCGGGGAGACCATTCCTACCGTGATCATCCGCGCCCACGGAGTTGCAAAAGAGATCTATGATATCATGGAAGCAAACGGGCTGGAATGTATTGACGCTACATGCCCCTTTGTGAAAAAGATCCACCGGATTGTGGAGCAAAAAAGTGAGGAAGGGTATCATGTGATCGTCGTTGGAGACCCGAAACACCCGGAGGTAGAGGGCATTGTCGGATGGTGTCCGGGTCCTGTTACCGTTCTGGAGAACCCGGAACAGGCGGAAAATTTTGTGAAAACAGAAGGCGAAAAGCTCTGTATTGTGTCTCAGACGACATATAACTACAATAAATTTCAATATATAGTTGAAATTTTTGAAAAAAAAGGTTACAATGATAGTGTTGTGAACACTATCTGTAATGCTACAGAAGAGCGACAGCGATCGGCAAAGGCCATTGCAGCGGAAGCTGACGTTATGATTGTGATAGGAGGGAAGCATAGTTCCAATAGCAGAAAGCTTTACGAAATCTGTCAAAAGGAATGTATGCACACCTATTTTATACAGACACTGGATGACTTGCATTTAGATCTACCTAAAGCTGTTCGACTAGTGGGTATTACCGCGGGGGCTTCCACCCCAAACAAATTAATCGAGGAGGTTCAAAATTATGTCAGAATTAACTTTTGAACAAATGCTGGAAGAATCATTAAAGACAATACATGCAGGAGAGGTAGTCGAAGGTACAGTCATCGATGTGAAACCGGAAGAGATCATTCTGAACATCGGATACAAGTCTGACGGTATTCTTACCAAGAACGAATACACCAACGACTCCAGCGTGGATCTTACCACAGTTGCCAAGATCGGTGACACCATGGAAGTCAAGGTTCTGAAAGTAAATGACGGTGAGGGACAGGTTCTCCTTACCTACAAGCGTCTTGCTGCTGACAGAGGCAACAAGAGAATCGAAGAAGCATACAACAATCACGAGGTTCTGAAGGCAACCGTATCCCAGGTACTGGACGGCGGCTTAAGCGTGATCGTGGACGAAGTAAGAATCTTCATACCTGCAAGCCTGGTATCCGATACCTATGAGAAGGATCTGACCAAGTATGCAGGACAGGAGATCGAATTCGTAATCAGCGAGTACAATCCTAAGAGAAGAAGATATATCGGCGACCGCAAGCAGCTCATCGTAGCTAAGAAGGCTGAACTGCAGAAGGAACTCTTCGAGAGAATCAAAGAGGGCGATATCGTAGAAGGCGTTGTTAAGAACGTAACCGATTTCGGTGCATTCATCGATTTGGGCGGTGCAGACGGACTGCTTCACATCTCCGAGATGTCCTGGGGCAGAGTTGAGCATCCCAAGAAGGTATTCAAGGTTGGCGACAAGCTGAAAGTCCTGATCAAGGAGATCAACGGCAACAAGATTGCACTGTCTCTGAAATTCGACGATGCTAACCCATGGAAGAATGCAGCAGAGAAGTATGCAGTCGGCAATGTAGTAACCGGTAAGGTTGCAAGAATGACTGACTTCGGTGCATTCGTAGAGTTAGAGCCCGGTGTGGACGCACTGCTTCATGTATCTCAGATCGCTAAGGAGCATATCGAGAAGCCATCTGATGTACTGAACGTTGGTGATGAAGTAACTGCTAAGGTTGTGGATTTCAACGAAGCAGATCATAAGATTTCCCTGAGCGTTAAGGCACTGACCGCTCCCGAACCCGCAGAGGCAAAGGAAGAGTCCGATGCAGACGTAGTATCTGTTGATATCGACGCTGTCATCGCAGCGGAAGCTGCAAACGCTGAGGAATAATCAACCGTTAGGTGGTAGATATTCGTGATATACGATTATGAGTACTTTAAAAAAGAGATTTACTCTCTGACTACGATCAATCTGAACGCTTACAAAGAGAAGCAGATGAAACGGCGTATTGATACTCTGATTGCCAAGCATAAGATTGCAGGTTATGATAAATATGTACAGGCACTGAAGACGGATAAAGTACTTTTTGAAGAATTCGTAGGTTATATTACCATCAATGTCTCGGAATTCTACCGTAATCCGGAACAGTGGAAATATTTGGAAGAAACCGTGATCCCGGAACTGATCCAGCGCTTTGGCAAGAACCTTAAGGTCTGGAGTGCTGCATGTTCTACCGGCGATGAGCCTTACTCCCTGGTAATGGCTCTGTCACGGCATATTCCGTTACAGCAGATCCGTATCTATGCGACCGATCTGGACAAGCAGGTCATTGCGAAAGCGAAGACCGGTTTGTACGGGGAGAAGAGTATAGAAGGAGTACCGGAAGATCTGAAGAAGAAATATTTCACGAAGATCGGTTCCTCTTATAAGATCGCAGATGAGATCAAGGCAAGAGTGGATTTCCATCAGCACAATCTGCTGAAGGATACGTATCCTACCGACTGTAATCTGATCGTGTGCAGAAATGTATTGATCTATTTTACAGAAGAGGCAAAGGATCAGGTATTCCGGAAGTATTACCAGTCTCTGGCAAAGGGCGGTATGCTGTTTATCGGAAGTACGGAACAGATTATGAATTATCGCGAGATTGGTTTTGACAGAAAGAGTTCTTTCTATTACGTAAAACCTTTATAGCAAACAAAGAGGAAAGCTTTATCGCTTTCCTCTTTTTATT
>CAVJMX010000055.1:0-18399 GCA_963650795.1 Bacteroidales bacterium H4 | reverse complement strand
GTCATAAAGCGTGGATTGACTTTTGAAGGCAGTATATTACGCTGCGTTTTCTATACGTCAGGAAAATAAATACGCATATTTACGCATTTGGGCAAATAGAATCGTTTCCACCCGGCTGCGAATTTCTTCCGGGTAAGAGGTTGCATTTGCGAGTAATTCCGTCACGTCTTTTTTGGTAAAGTGGAATTTCAGATTCTGTTTGTATAAAGATTCTGAAATATCTAACTGTTCGTCGAAATCCGCGCATATGGTTTTGGATTGCACATGATCCATTAGCAGGTAAACATCTTCGGTCAGGGGATAATCCATTGTGGTATCCGCCAATAGCCCTGCACCGTTATCAAAAATAGGACAGTAGGCATAGTTCCCTGCGCCGTCCATCAGAACAGCGATATTATGCGTATGACGATCTTCATTCAGGAAAAATGCATCGATGGTCAGTAGCTTGTTCATATAAATACCAAAATCCGAAAGACCGGTGATACGTTCTACTTGTTGCACGAGAAAACGAAGCCGTTCTTCATGCTCCGGAATACGGTACAGAGAGCTATACAGACTTTCCCCGAAAAAGTTCCAGAATAGCCGTTCTAAAGTAATAATCTGCCAGCCTTTGTCTAAAAAATCGGGACTCTTTACCCCGTTATAAATCACTGTTCCGTATTTTATTTTTTCAAGATCATAACAAACAAATTCATTTTTCGCCAACGATAATTTTTTTAATAGATGGGATATCATGTACTCAGCCAGTCCTTCGTAGCCGGTATAATCGGCTTTATACCAAATACCTTCGTTTTCCCATTTTAACTGATTCCCTTTTGAAGACTGGCGGTCATTTGTCCGGATATTCTGTTCAAATAATTCTATCATGTATCTACCTTTCTATATGAATCCAGAAATCATCTTCTGCCATTCGACCTTCTGTTTTCTCAATGATCATCATCGGATCATAAAATGGCAAGCCCAGATCTTTCAGTATCAGCTTCATTTTATCCCTGCTGGACGGGAAGCATCTTGACTCGAGGAACTCCAGATACTGATCATAATCCGGAGCCTCCACCACACCGAAAGCACGGAACATAATTTTATCTGTATAATTTTTCACTTTTACTTTTCGTTCCTGCTCATTGACATCGATCAGGGTACATACATCCTGATCATGAATATACCACATCCGGATTGACCATACTTTATCGGGGATTTTAATTTCCTGTATATATTCCGGATATTTTTGCAGCATTTTGAGTAAAGGAACAATCGGTCCGCGGATCGCCTCTTTGCTTCGCTCCCAGCGCTCTACGGTTGGTTTGGAACAGTTGATCAGTTCGGCAAAGTCTTTCTGTGTCAGATGTAATTCCTTCCGAAGTTTCTTGATCTCATTTGCTGTTGTATATTCGGGTAGTACAAATAATTTTTTCATAAATATACCTTTCCATTCCGGGATTACCTCTATTATCTTTAATTAAATCATAAAATATGATGTTTGTAAATTAAAAACCATTAAAATAATTGTTTAACATAGCAAAAAACAATCATTCTGATTATATGACAATGCAGAAGCACAAATGAGGGAGGACAAATGCATAGTGTAAGAGGAAAGAAGTGGAACAGAAGGCTGAGCTTTCTGCTTGTTTTGGTACTGCTTTTTGGAGACAGTTCATTACAGTACGTTATACGGAGACCGAGGACAATTAGGGCACCTACGTCTACACGTTCGAGTATGACCTTATGGGTAACCGTACTTATATGGAGAAAACCCTGAACGGAACGGTTGTGGAGTGGCACAGATATGAGTATAATGAGAGTAACCAGCAGATCTCTGAAAAGCTCTACAATGGCAAGAAGACCACCGGTAAGGAAAAGAACTATGAGCTGATCGAGTACTTAAACGATGTCAACTGTGAGCATGCCGAGGTACTGGTCGAGCAGAACATCAATGGTAAGACGGATACCTCTTATATCTACTATCTACGGAGCGGAGATAAATGGCGGATTCGACCGGATCTCCCTTGACTGCTTCGATGGCAGCACTGGCTACTACCTCTACGATGCCAGAGGAAGTGTCTCTGGTATCACCAATGAAGAGGGACAGGTCTACTAGTCCTACCGTTACAGCGTCACTGGAGAGATCACATTCGGTGCTCCGCAGTATGAGAACGAATACACTTACAACGGAGAATCCTACAATCCAAATATTCAGAGCCAGTATCTGAGAGCAAGGTACTACTGCGTGGTAAAGGCGACCTTCCTCACACAAGACAGCTGCCTCGGCAGCCAGCCAGAACCGCTGACACTGAGAGTTCGTTGTCGTTTTATGCTCAATGCAAAAATGAATTAGTGGAAAAACAGAATGAAGGAGTGGTAAAACCATGGAAAAAAGAATCTACAATGGCATTTCCTGGTATGATCAGAACGGAGAACCGGTAAATGCCCATGGATGCTGTATCGTACCGGAGAACGGAAAATATTATCTGTTTGGATAATACAAGACGAATGATGTCAATAAATATGAAGGATTTTCCTGTTATTCCTCAACGGATTTTATGGCTTGGACATTTGAGGGGATGGCACTTCCACCGTTATCTGAGGGCCTACTTGGTCCCGACCAGATCGGAGAGCGGGTAAAGGTGCTTGCCAATAAAAAAACGGGGAAATATATTATGCTGATGCACACGGATAATATGAAATATGCGGATCCGTGTATCGGACTTGCCATAGGTGACAGGATCGACGAAGAATTCAGTTTTATGGGTCCGCTGTTGTATCACGGAGAGCCAATCCGGTTCTGGGACATGGGAACCTTCGTGGATGAAGACGGGACGGCATACCTGCTGACACATGAGGGTAATATCTATCGGCTGGATGAGACCTATACACAGGCAGTGGAGCTTGTTGCTATTATCTGATGCTTTCTAACAAGACCTCATGGGAACGGAATGATAACTATTACTTTACCGCATTGGATCTGCACGGGCCATGGACAGCAAAGGGATTGTTCTGCCCGGAGGGAAGCCAGACCTACAATAGTCAGTGTTCCTTTGTATTCTCCTGTGGCGGTACGCCGGTGTATATTGGAGACCGTTGGTCATTTCCAAGACAGAAAGCAGCTGCACCGGCTGGGCAAAATGCGAAAGCTTATGACAGCGGAGAAGATGATGCGGGAAAAGCAAAATAAAAATATGGGAACTGCAGGGAGACAACCGATATGTGGTGACCGCTAAAGACCAAAGTGAGACAGCCTCTGATGTGATATTTGTCATAAGAAAAGTGGAAAACAAGGATAACAAATACGAAATAATAGCTGAGATAGGACTGTATTGGGAGTAACTAAAAATCCTACTCGTTTCAGTGAATAAACTGATTCGAGTAGGATTTTTGTAATCGGTGACGAGATTTCATCGGCATGTTTCCGAGAAGCCAGGATCAAACGCGTGTCATAGCTTCATTTCTTTCTGCGGATGCTGCAGTAAAAGGTTCTCACCATTTTTCCTCCGATTCTCTGATTCCAGCGCAGTGCGGGCACTGTCAAGTGCAGCCTTGCAGAAGCGTGCATCCTGCACCTGCGGGAATAGTGTATATAATTCGTTAAGAGAACGCTTTTCAACGTCATCTATGAAATTATTCACATTTGCCCCTTTGTGGAAAACCTCGCGCACAATGGCAGTGTCTGCCAGCTTAGTGCGAAGCTGTGCGTAGCCCAACGGATCTGTTGTTTTCATCTTCTCCAGATCACTGCTTTTTGCCTGTTTGGAACGTTGTAGTTCGATCATATTATCCAACATATAGTTGCCGAGCAGTTCACAGCACACGTTCTCATTCAGTATTTTCTCATTGAGCAGGTGATTCCCTGTAGCCGGCATCTGAGCCAGCAGACCTGCAACAGCGAGGAAGCTTACTTGTCCATCTACAGTAACTGCGGATATCTTTTCCTGCATGATAGACGATTCTTTGATACAGTCCGCAATCATTTCGGCATGCTTCCTGTCACTGTTTAGCATCGCCTCCAGAGGCCCCGGTCTGCCGGTCTGATTTGCGGCACGCTCCTGACGCAGCATACTGTCCAGGATCTCATTCGTCAGCATCTTCGTACACTCATCGGTTGTAAGTACGCCTGTTGAGAGATCTACGGAATCGAGCGGAGTACTCTGTGCCTGCCCCAATAATATGTCCATCACCGGCATGGATATTGTCATTCCATCCACACACTTCATATAGGCATGAATTGTAGTGGACTGCATCAGCTTCTGATGCAGTGTTGTGAAGATAGCCGGGTGATGCTTCAACATATCTGTCAGAGAACCTACAGCTTCTGCAGTATGCTCAGCAGCTTCTCTGCTAAGCGCATGATACAGAAGTGCACTGCTTAAGACGAATTTGCATTCTTCCGGACTGAAAGCTTCCCCTGACGCTCTGTGGTTTCTGATGGAACTAGCGATATGGCTCTGCGCAAAGCTGGCAACCTGTGCATCAGCATGTCCATACTGTCTGTCTAACTCATCAGCTTCCGCAACAGGCTGCGCCTGTACGTCTGCCGGTATATTTCTGATCTGTGCCTGTAGACGGGACGACAGATCAGTTCTGCTGATCAAGTGCTCTCTATTCTGATCATCGAGCAGAACACGCACTCCATTCTCCATGTGGGTAAAACTGTTGAGTGTAACCTGAGCCTGTCTGGTCAACTCCAGTTCTTTTAATTTTGTTTTAGCAAATGCACGTATCTTCCGGGCAACATTGAGACGCTTCCGCTCATAGTCACTTCGATCATTGTCATTCACCGCTTCTCCGTTCCGCCCGGCTTCATTCAGCATACCCGCATCCTTTTTGTAGATCAGGTACTTTTCGGTGTCTTCCAAAAGCTTCCGGAAGAGTGCTTCTGCCTCTGCCACATACTGCCCTGGCTGAAGCTTTTGCATATTTCCAACCGCCTCAAGACTTCTCTTCATGTCCTTGAAGGCCGGTGAGCTTTTTACAAACATGGAGTCCGCATCATGAAGCTGGTTGATGAATATCTCCTGTTGATGCTTCAGGCCGAAGTTGAACAACGCCTCCGAATTCTCGTAGGTAAGATTATCTACGCCGATTTGTCCGTTTTCCATCTGACTGAGAACGACAGTCCTTCCGCTCAGCTGATAAGCAACCGGTGTACCCTTCGCCAGAAATTCATCAGAGTCGGTCTCATCTGTACTTGAAGCGAGATTCAGATTCCGTGGAGTATTTTCCTCTGCAAAAAAAATCACTTCTCCGGGTGCACCGGGATATCGACTCCGATATCTGACAGGTAGACCAAAGTTCTTCAGATATTCATCAGTCTTATCGCTCAAAGGTTTGATCTTATTCGAATAGTAAAATTCATAATCAGACAGGAACAGCTCAAATCCGGAGTCTATGGTTCCTTCACCCAGAGGGTGCTCCGTCTCCTTTCCATTCTCGTCAATGGTTGGAGTATAGAAAAACTGATGCCATTCTTCAGCGGTATGTGTATCCTGGTGTTTAGCAATAAATTCTTTAATCACTGCCTTTTCCAGCTCATTAGTGTCAATCTGCGGCATGGCCATGTCCAAGCCTTCCGGGAGCGGTCCGTCATTCAGAAGTTCACGATAGGTATTGCCGACACCGTTATTCAGATTAAAGTTGTAATCCTTCAAGGCATCAATGTCCAGATAACTGTACATAGGATTGGCTATCAGGTTGAATTTGCAGATTGCGGTGCCGGCAATATTCTCAAAGCGTGTTGCGTCCCCAATCTCAGCCAGCTCTGCATCTGTGTAGGTCGCCGGCATATTCCGCTTACGTCCGTTGCCGATCATATTATTCAGCACAGCCAGCAGCTGGGAAGCTTCCTTAATTTTCCAAAAATTGACAGCAAGCTCCTGGGGACTTAGGGAAGTGGAAGAGCTCTGTTCTACACTATTCATAACCTCAACGCTTTCGCGATAACGCGTCATGACGATCAAAGCACGTCTTCTGGACCAGGCATTCAGAATATCTTCTCTGGTCAATGGTGCATCTGATTCAATATTATAGTGTAAGCGGAAGGCACCTGACTGTGCCGGATCAATTGCGATGGTTGCTGCCAGTTGCTCAGCCTGTGCGGCCCAGTCTGTATTACTATTAAACAGAAAAGCAACTTCCTTATTGCTTGCATCGAGCTGTGCCTGTTCCTCGTTTGTGAGCTCCACGCCCGGAACCGGGTTCCGGAACAGACGCTGGTATTCTCTGTCGTAGCTTGCTTTTTTATTTTCTTCATTATAGGCATCCAGCTGTGTATCAGCTGCAATGGCATAACGGATGACCATCTTACGCACAGCAACAGACTGAGCTGCTCTTCTTCTCTGCTCTGATTCGGAAAAGCGTGGCAGCTTATGTACTTTACGTGGAACCGACTGCGGGAACTTTTCGATCAGATGGATGGCATCCTTCCGGTGTTCAAAAGAAGATGCGAATGCTTTCTCAATATACAGATTAAGCATATCGGTCAGTTCATCCTGATTCAGTTTGATATTTGTTCTCTTATCAACGGAACTTATGAGCCGCATAAGTTTTTCAGATAATCCCATGCATTGATACCCCTTGTATGCTTGTTGTTCTAATGTGAATCTTATTTTATACCAGAATGGGGGACAAAAGGGAGACAAAAAAAGCCCATCTCCATAACAATGGAACCTTTTGTCACTTCCAGAAAGGAAACTGTCACTTTACTTCCGGTATGTATTGCCCGTATAATGAAACACTGAGATATTTTCATACGAGGGGGCAGACGATGGGCAAAAACAGTGTCTTCTGGAAATGGATGGTATCATATGTGGCAGTTATGCTGGTATTTTTACTGTGCAACAGCATCACCTACTGGCAGGGCAAGCGGATTCTGGTGCGGAATCAGGAAGCGGAGAATGACAAGATCGTGGAACAGATCCGGACTAACCTGACGGACATGGAGGAGACCATGCGGGATCTGTCCTATTCGGTGCTGGCACAGGATGATACGATTCTCCTGGGGAAAAATTCATATCACGGCGAGCAGGGAAGCACGACCAGTGCCATCAAATATTCCCGTTACACATTGTGTGAACTGTTGAAAGAATATCAGAAGATCAACGGTAATTATGCGGCGATCTTACTTTATTTTGCCAATGACGATTACATCGTGGCAAGCGATTCCGCGAATACGGCGGAGAATTACTGGAGAGCCTATCAGAGTCAGTACGGCGGAATCTCCCGGGAAGACTGGGAGCGGCTGTTAGCGGGAGACTATGACGGGATTATCATGCAGTACGGCAATGGGCAGTATGTCTTTTTCGCCGGAACAATACAGGATAATAAATGGGACCGCACGCAGATCAATATTTTCTTCGTATATGAACTGCCGCAGCTGCAGCGGATCCTGTTTCCTTCCCAGGATGAGAGCGTGTGCCTGGCACTGGAAGGAGATGTCTTTTGCACTGACCAGAATGCAGCTGCGCTGAGTGCCGAAGACAGAGAACAGCTGCGGGCAGCGATGGCGGAAGAAGCCGGGAGCATCCGGCTGACGGAGGAGCATCAGACCGCACAGCTGCGCTATTACGAAGGCGGTAATAATTACAAGATACTGATCTGCCGCCAAAAGGATGATTTTAACGAATTAAGAGGATATCAGGGCAGAGTGATTCTTATCCTGGTCAGCTTCACAGCAATCGGTATCCTGCTGATGCTCTATTTCCTGCGAAGGAATTACAGCCAGGTGGCGAAGCTGTTAGACCGGTTGGACATCAAGTCTTCGCAAAACGGGGCGGACAATGAATTTCAGCTGATTGATGGCTATTTTCACAAAATGCAGCAGAACCTGCAGGAGACAGGCAGCAGACTGCAGCGTCAGAATCTGATCTTCCAGAAGGAATATCTGGAGAAGCTGCTGAAGGGAAATCTGCCGGAAAATGCGGATTATGTGGAAGAAATGTGCGGGATCCGCTGGTGCGGTGAACTGTTCACCACCCTGCTCTTCTATATGGAAGAGATCGAGCGGGACGGCGGCGAGGAATGGGACCAGGTGCATAAAAAGCAGAAAGACCTGGAATTTGTGCAGTTTATCGTGGAAAACGTGAGCCACGAGCTGTTTCAGAACAGTGGCTGCATCGTATATCCCATGATCGTCAGCGATGTGTTGGTCATTATCGTGAATTTCCCGGAAAAGGACGCCAGAAGGAACCGGGACATTACCTTAGAGACAGTGACCCAGCTGCAGGAATTCATGGACGAGCATATGGATATCCGCTATACGGTGGCAGCAGGCGAGATCTGCAGAGGACGGGAAGGAATCGCGGATGCTTACCAGCAGGCGATTTACACCATGGAGACGAAGAGGATCTACGAGCTGGATGATACGGTATTCTACGAAGATGTGAAAGTCGAACCGCAGTATGGATATTATTATCCGCTGGAGACGGAGAGAGAACTGATCTGGCAGATCCGTCAGCAGAACGTTGCGCGGGCGGAGGAGATCATAAGCGATCTGTACCAGCAGAATGAGCATAAAAATATCAGCAACCGCACGGAAGCCATCCGTTACCTGGAATATGACCTGCAGTGTTCTATGCTGAAAGCCATGGAGGGAACGGAGGATTTTCAGGAGTATTCGATTTTCCATGGACAGGAATGTCATGGAAAACAGGAACTCATCGCAAAGCTGCACCGGGTATGCGAGAATCTGCAGAAGGAACTGGCGGAGGGCAGCCGGGAAGAAGAGGAATTATGTAACCGGATCGTGCTGTACATACAGCAGAATATTGCGGACTGCAATCTGAATGTGACATCGATCGCAGAACATTTTCAGATATCTTCCGTGCAGATGTCGAAGACATTCCGGAGCGTTAAGGGACAAAAGCTGCCAACCTATATTTCCCAACAGAGGATTCAGCGGGCGAAGGAGATCCTCAGCTCTTCCGATGACGGATTGAATGAGGTGGCGGAGAAGTCCGGATTCGGCAGCGTCAGAACCCTGCTTCGCAGCTTTAAGCAGAGCGAGGGCATGACACCCAGTCAGTGGAAGGATGGACATTAATTTTTGTCACTTGCCAAAAAGTGGGAAGCTGTGTGGACACAATTTTTTGTCACTTGCAGGAGAAAAACGGGGCAGGTAAGATAAAGGCGTACACAAAAGACTGCGCAGTCTGAACTGGAAACGAATATCAAATTCAGGAAGGACAATCTATGAAAAAGAAGACAATCAGTATTTTAATGGCAGCACTTCTTACCATGACAGCAACGCTGACCGGATGTGGCAACACAGACAATTCCGAAAATAGTGTATCTGATGAGACACAAAAAGAACAGACAACAACCGAGGAGCCTGCAGCACCTGCCTATGAACTGCTGGATTCTCTGAATAAAAAAGAAGGCGATGAGCTGACCATTCCCAGAAGCAATTATGTTTCCTATCCCGTAGAGGATACCGGGGATACCCTGACCGTCTGGATGGAGTACTGGGCAAGTGATGCAGCGGCATCCGCCAATGAGACCTTATGGGCGAAAAACTGGCAGGAGATGACCGGTATTAAAGTAGAGTTCATCCAGCCCACAGAGGGAAGCTCCAGTGAGGAGTTCTCTACCATGATTGCCAGCGGTTCCCTGCCGGATATTATCGTATGGGAATGGACCAACAATTACACCGGCGGTCCGGCTGCGGCAGAGGCAGAAGGAGTACTGACGATCCTGGATGATTATGTACAGCCTTATGGCGCGGCAGCAGATCTGTGGCAGTATCTGCAGGATAATCCTACGGTAGACCGTGAGGTAAAAAATGATGACGGACATTACTACTGCTTCCCGTTCATCCGCGGTAACACTTATCTGCAGTGCACCACCGGACCCATGTATCGTGCCGATCTGCTGGAAAAGGCAGGCTACACCGGCAAGTTAGAGACCCTGGACGACTGGGAGGCAGCGCTGACCGCACTGAAGGAATACGGCATTGAGAAGCCCATGGTCGTACAGTCCCTGGAATATCTGATGAGATTCATGGGAAGTGCCTACGGTATCCGTGCAGGAATGTACGTGGATGACCAGACCGGAGAAATCAAGAACGGTTACACCCAGGAAGCTTATAAGGAACTTATGAAGAGAGCCAACGACTGGGTAGACAAGGGACTGTTAGATGCAGATCTGCTCACCTGTGACAAGAAAACTGCCATGAGCTATATCATGAATGATCAGGCAGCAGTTACCGTAGGAGCAGGCGGAAGCTTCCTCGGAAGTATGATCAAGAGTGTGGCAGCAGATCCTCAGGCTTACAATCCGGATTTCAAGATGGCAACTGCACCTTTCCCTGTAATGAACAGCGGTGACACCGTATTATACGGCGGCGGTTCCTACGATTATGCGACCACCAGTAACGCTTCCGCAGTTATCACAGCAGATTGTAAGAATCCTGAACTGGCAGCGAAGTTCCTGAACTATTGCTACAGCCAGTCCGGACATTACATGATCAACTACGGCAAAGAGGGCGAGGCATATACCATGGTAGACGGTATCCCCACCTACACTGATGACATTATGAACAACCCCAACGGCTGGAGCGTATCCACCGCTATGACTTACAATGGTCTGGCAAATGGCTGCGGACCCTTCGTACAGGATGCCAACTATATTTTCCAGTATTATGAGACCGACGAGCAGAAACAGGCGCTTCACGACTGGGCAGACGGTAATGAGAGCCAGCGCACGCTGATCCCGCCCATCACCTTAAAAGAAGACGAAAGTAAGCAGTACAGCGTACTGAGCACGCAGATGAATACCTTTATCTCTGAATATAGTGCGAAGTTCTATACACAGGTTCTGGATGTAGATACAGAATGGGACAACTATATCAAACAGCTGAATGATATGGGCATGAACGATATGATCGGAATATATCAGTCCGCACTGGATCGATATAACGAAAGATAATATCCCGTACGGTCGAACTGGAGTCTTCCAGCTCGACCGTCTGTCTTATCCGGCATAAATCAGACACAAATCAGGAGATAAGGAGAAAATGCCATGAAGACATTGAAAAAGATGTGGAAGCAGAAGGAGCTGTATCTGATCGTACTCCCGGTGCTGCTGTACTATCTGCTGTTCCATTACAAGCCGATGTACGGACTGATCATCGCATTTATGGATTACAGCCCGCGGAGAGGAATCTCCGGCAGTACCTGGGTTGGGTTACAGCATTTTATGAACTTTTTCCAGAGTATTTATTTTAAGAGATTATTGGGCAACACTCTGAAAATCAGCCTGGCAACCATCGTGTTCGGTTTCCCGGCACCTATTATACTGGCACTTTTGATGAATGAGCTGCGGAGCAAAAAGTTCGCACGGGTAACACAGACGATCACCTACATGCCGCACTTTATTTCCACAGTAGTCATCTGTTCCATGATCCGGGAATTCGTGAAGCCGGAGGGTTTCATCACACAGATCCTGGTGAAATTTTTTGACTACGGAGGCAAAAATCTGCTCAGCCAGCCGGAAAATTTCCTGCCGATCTATGTCATCAGTGATATCTGGCAGGGCGTAGGCTGGGGCTCCATTGTATATCTGGCGGCGTTAACCGCAGTAGACACAGAATTGTACGAAGCAGCGCAGATCGACGGAGCCGGCAGATGGAAACAGATGCTGCATATCACGCTGCCGGGGATCATGCCCACGATCATCATCATGCTGATCATGCGGCTGGGACAGGTGATGAGCGTTGGTTATGAGAAGATCATTCTGCTGTACAACGAAGGCATTTATGAGACTGCAGACGTGATCTCCACCTATGTATACCGCATGGGTCTGGTAGACAGGCAATATTCCTTCTCCGCGGCGGTGGGATTGTTTAACTCGGTAGTGAACTTCCTGCTGGTCATCCTGGCGAACCGTATCAGCAAGAAGGTCAGCGATACCAGTCTGTGGTAAAAGGTATCGGGCAAGGAGGAACAGATGAAGACAAAGACAATGCACAGAACAATCAAGCGCAGCGCCGGAGAGAAAATCTTTGATGTATTTAATATTTGTTTTATGATCCTGCTGATGATAATATGTATTTATCCATTCTGGTATGTAATATGTGCATCTTTCAGCAAGGCGTCCCTGCTGATGGGACATCCGGGGATATTATTCAAACCGTTGGGATTTACAACAGAGGCTTATAAGAAGGTATTTTCCAATTCCAGAATCTGGATCGGTTATGCCAATACCATATTTTATGTGGTGGCGGGAACACTGATCAACCTTGTTATGACGGTACTGGGTGCTTATTTTCTGTCCAGGAAGGACGTTCCGGGACAAAAGGTGATCACGGTGCTGATCATGTTTACTATGTATTTTTCGGGCGGACTGATTCCCCAGTTCCTGAACATCCAACAGCTGGGACTGTATGATACAAGACTGGCGATTCTGTTGCCGGGCGCGGTCAGCACCTTCAACCTGATCATCATGCGTACGGCAATGGCGTCCATCGATATCAGCCTGGAGGAATCCGCGAGACTGGACGGTGCCAACCATTTTACGATTCTCAGCCGGATCATGGTACCGCTGACCAAGCCGACCATGGCGGTGCTGGTGCTATATTACGGAGTCGGACACTGGAATTCTTGGTTCAGCGCCATGATCTATCTCGATGATCACAACAAGGAGCCGCTGCAGTTAGTCATCCGTCAGATACTGATCTTAAGCAGCGGATTGTCGGGAATGGGAGATTCGGACACAGAGCTGATTGCCGAATCCATCAAATACGCTACGATTGTAGTAGCGACGGTGCCGATCCTGGTGCTGTATCCGTTTTTACAGAAGTATTTCGTTAAAGGAATGATGGTCGGCTCCGTCAAGGGCTGACAGAGGAGTATAAATTATGACAGATAAAAGTGCGATGATGGAAAAACTGGATGCGCGCCATCTGCTGTTGGACGGCAGTGCCGCCCCGGGAACGGCATGGTGCTTCCGCTCATTACAGGAGCTGTTTGCCTCCGGGGCGCTGCGGGACGGAACCCCGGAAGCCCCGATGACGGTATATCTGGCGCCGGATGTCTACTGGCTGCATGATCCGGAGGATGAGGAAATCTTCCGGGGGACAGAGGGAGATTTCCTGCCCTATCAGCAGAAAATAAAATGCAATTATCTGTCTCTGATCGGGTTATCGGAGCACCCGGAGGACGTGGTGATCGCAGCGAACAAGGGGCAGTCTCACGGCTGTATCGGTAATTATACCATGCTGCACTTTGAAGGGGACGGACTCTATCTGGAGAATCTGACCATCGGCAACTATTGTAACGTGGATCTGGAGTACCCGCGGGATCCGTCGAAAAACAGACCGAAGCGCTGCAAGGCAGTCACACAGGCGCAGCTGGGCGATGTGGTGGGCGATCGTTTCCATGCGAAAAACTGTCGTTTCGTCAGCAGGCTGAATCTCTATCCCATCTGTGGTGCGAAGCGGAGCCTGTACGAGAACTGCCATTTTGAATCTACTGATGATGCTCTGAACGGCAATGCGGTATATCTGCATTGTGATTTTGATTTCTACGGGGGATGCCCGATCTCTGCAACGGATGCTACGGGAAGTGCGTTCCTGGACTGCCTGTTCCGGATCTGCGGACACCGGGACAAAAGCGGCGCAGACCAGTATTTTATGAAGGGGCAGGGATGTGTGTACGTGATCGGCTGCCGGTTCGAGGATCTGCGTAAGGAAAGTATGGGAACTTCCCGGGCACTGCAGGTGCAGTGGACGCACTATCCTCAGCCGGAGACCATGTGCTATGCATATGGAAATGATATCCCCATAGGACCTGCGGAACATACCGTGGATCTCACCGGGAAAAAGGGGCTGCGGGCTTTTTTGTCAGAGACGAAAAGTGGGGCGCAATACAACGTCCGGAATCTGTTACAGGGAACGGACGACTGGGATCCACTAGGACAACGGGAAGACCTGCCGGAAGCAGAGAGTGAGCATCTGCCGGTACAGCTGGTGTTGAGCCGGGGGAGCGTAGAATTAACCGAAGAACATCGAAACCAGACCCTGTCCGCCCAGGTAAAATATTTCAGCGGCGAGATGCAGGAGCACCCGGAATTAATCTGTGAAGTCGCGGAAGATGGGAGCAGGATCCGCCTACAGAGGCAGGGGCAGGAACTGACGCTGTATGGGGAAAATGACGGTGTCCGTACCGGGAAGAGCAGACTGCTCGTGCGTACAGAGACCGGGTTGGCGGCTATGGCAGAGATTGTAGTCCCGCCGACGACCCGTCCGGCACCGAAATGGAAACAGTCTCCTTATGTTACCTGTCGGAAGGGAATGTTTACCCTGCACTATGAACTGGAGCTGGAAGGTGCACAGGACGCTTCTTTGATCTGCTGGGAACTGGAGCAGGACGGAGAACGCAGAATCGTATCCGTCAGCCGTCCCGGGGTGGTGAACCGGACGTATCATCCGGGAAATGAAGCAAGTGGAGCAGCGGTCTACGTGCGTATCACTCCGCGGACGAATTGCAGTGCCTATGGGAAGACAGTAGAATTGTGTGTCTGCGAGAGGCTGGAACCGGAGGAAATCGAGGATGCAGGACGAATACAGACCGATTTTACGGATTTTCCCACGGAACTTCAGCCCGGGATCCGTCCGCAGTGGTGGACGAGGGATTTCTATACGCCCAGAGAGGCGCTTGCTGAGTGGAGAAAATGGGAGCAGACGCTGCCGGAGGCTCCCTGGAGCTATCGGACTGCCGGAAACGGCTGTGTGGGCGCCGGACTGATGCCCACCATACAGGGCGTGAAGCTGTTCTATACCTTTGCAGAGGGAGCGCGCAAAATGCGGGCGGAAGTGTACCTGGATCCGGCGAAGACATCCGGACAGGGCTTCGGCAGCGCCGGGCAATACATGGATGTGTGTGTCGGATTTGATGCACAGACGATGACGGGACCGGCACTCCGGATCCTGCGATCCCCGGAAGCCTCCAATGCCGTGGCGGTATTCCCGGTATATTATGAGGAGGGAATGGCATCCCCTATCGGGGAACGCTGTTACACGGCGGGATTCGTGACGGGCTGCCATATCGAAGTGCAGATCCGTGATGGATGGCTGCGGGCGCATCTGTGGACGGAAAAGGAGTTTCCACCGTCTGTGGAATATCCGGCGGAGATCACCGTGGACACGAAGGCAGCTGCTGCGGGCGGCAGTGTCGGAATTCTGCATACCGGAACCTGTGGAGCGGGCGGATGGCAGAATACCGTGATGCTGCATGAACTGCGGGCAGAATAGTTTTTACGAATTTGACATCAAAAGGCACTGGATACGTCCGGTGCCTTACTTTTTTGGAACCTTTTCCGCTACTTGCGACTCATATATAGTGAAGCCGGTGATAAGAAGGAGGTGATACCTTGGCAGTCATGACAAAAGAAGAGTTTGCACAGCATGTGAAGAGCGACACGCTTCCCATGTACCGACTGGCATATTCGATTCTGCAAAACAGTGCGGATGCGGAGGATGCGGTCAGTGAAGCTATTGTACATGCTTATGAAAAATTAGACACATTGAAAAAAGCAGACAGTTTTCGTAACTGGATCCTGCAGATTGCCGCCAACGAGGCGAAAAAGATCTACAGGCAGAATAAGCGCACCAGTCCGGTGGAATGGGAGGAGAACCTGTCCCCGGAATTCTACGATGAGCATCATGAGTTGTGGGATGCGGTGATGCAGCTGGACGGCGGGTATCGGGATGTGATCGTTCTGTTTTACTATGAGAGATGTGAGATATGCCAGAGCCGGCAGGGAGGCAATCGTTGCGTTGCAGGAGGACGGAAGCGTCTACTGGTGGGGACAGATGCGGACGACGACCAGCACCTACGGCAGTGATTATGATGCTTACTGGACAGTGGAAGAGAACCCGACCAATCCGGTGAAAATGATGTACCTGGAGCCACATAAGGTATTGGAGAACTGTGTCTATGTGGATATCAGCGCCTGGAACGGTGCGGCGATCACGGAGACTGGCGATTTATACATGTGGGGACTGAACATCTTCGGACAATGTGGCGTTGCGAAAAGTGAGAATGTCCATGACTTTGTCTGGGCACCGCAGAAAGTGCTGGAAAATGTCAGTATGGTATGGCTGGAGGCAATCCGGCAAAATGACGATGGAATCGATACAGAGCTGGAGAATTTAAGCTGGGCAGTGCATTCGTATACCTTTGATAACTTTGCACTGTTGCAGGACGGAACATTGCTGGCTGCAGGGGAGAATCTGGGCAAAGATTCCGTGACGACAGTAGTGGACGGGGATTCGTACCAGGCGGGATCCCACCGGGCGTCTTTCGGTTTCGTACCGGTGCGGGCGGCTGTTTACTCCACGGAGTATAATAGAGAGATCCTGGCGGAATTTACATGGGGAATGTCCAGAGAGGATGTCCGGTCACTGTGCACGGCTGCGGGACTGCAATTTTATGTCGGCGGAGAAGACGATGGAATCTATATCGAAGACAGTAGATATCGCTGCTATTTTGACGAAGCCCAGGGCGGTGGACTGAGCGCGCTCACGATCCAGACCGGCAGCAGCCGTGATGAAAGATTTACTGTGGACGAGACTACGCTGGAGGAAGTTAAACAGATCGTTACCGATGCCGGTGGCACGCTGACGCTGCTTACCCCCGCCGGGGATAATCCCTGGGAGATCTGGCAGTATGCAGACACCGCACAGGGAACTATCTACTGGTTCACGATATCTCAGGGAAAAGTCACAGTCATCACCGAGAAGCAGCTGACAGCAGAAATTTTTCAGAGACAACAGGAGCAGAAGAGCGTATTATTGGAAAATTGAGGACCTGAGGGGATAAAAAAGCCGCAATCTTGAAATATGATTGCGGCTTTTTCAAAGCGTTATCAGCACCCCAACACGCTTAGAATTGTCTGTGCGTATACCCGGATTGAAAAATCATTTGGATGATTGATACAGTTGCCGGTTAATTCCAAATAATGCTTTTTATGGGCGACAAGCTCCAGGAACATGGAGTGCACCGGAGCCACACAGATACCTTTTGATTCTGTGGCAATTTGGTACAGAGCATCCTGCTGTGCGGGAAGTTGGTTATGTTGGAAACCGCGGATTTCCGGATTCGGAATCATAGGAGATACCAGCAGAAATTCGCAGTCAGGATGTTCGTTCCGAATCGTCTGAATAATGGACAGAATGGCTGCCTTGTAGACTTCAGCAGGTTCCTGCATACTATTCATTCCAAAACCTAATATCACCAGATCCGGGTTACAGGGGCATACCAGCTTTTGGGCATTTTCTACGCCCCATTGTACGGTGGAGCCTCCGGCAGCCCGGTTCTTTTTGATAATATGACTTTGTGGATAGTGGTGTTGTAGACTGTTGCTGACAAGCTCTGCCCAGGCGGGCTGATAAGGGGCGTGCCAGAGAGCAACATAATAATCCTCCAAAGTGACCATATCGATTGCAGATTCATTGCAGCCACTGGATTCCCATCCGGCAGTGATACTGTCTCCATAAAATACCAAATGAAAATCTCCACCATTCTGTAATTTTTTCATACTTTGCGGCAGGAGAGAAGAACTGTCAGCTGGAGAAAAACCATCCCAGACAGTCTTATGCGTGTAAGTAACGAGTATTTGCCACCGGTACACATCGGAGACGACTTCCATATAGTGTTCTCCGTTCGGCAGCCGGACCCATGCTGTCTCGGGAACTCCGGTAAAAGGCTTACAGTAGATGTCACGGGAGAGAAAGGGAATCCGGGAATGCTCTGTAAGGACCAGCCGGGAAGCTTTTTGGATGTAATCGGTTCCTTCTTCATAAAAGACACTGCCGTCAAAGGATGTGACGGACAAAATTTGATCCGGTTGGTAGAGTAACTGACCACCGATGAGATGCCTTTCGGCATCTTCAGAAAAACATATTGGCTCCTGGTATACGAAATTTCCTTCCCAAATACGTGTTAATATTCCCATAGTCATGTCTTCCTTTCCTATTATTCTTTGCTGACATTCTATTGATTTGTATATTTTACAGGAATATTTCCATTACAAAATTGGATTTTTTTGTTCTTTTTTAAAAAATTACTATACTTTGACCGTCTGTTTTTCCTGTATTATGATAAGAGAGAAAGCATGTCCGGGAGGTGCGTAGAATGAAAATAATACACAGTTTCACAATGCGTGTTCTGGCGATTATGGTCTCACTGTTACTATTGTTTTGTGCGGTCAGCACAATAGCATGGTATCAGAGTTTTACCAAAGAAGCCGTGGAAACAGCAGAAGAGCATATGGATACGGTGATTGAAACTGATATTGTCAATATTACTTTACAACATAAACTCGTATATAAACAAATCTATGCAGCCATGTTCTCCATGGTCTCATAGTAACGTTGTCGCTTAACCATAGGAGGGAGCCCATGATTGGATG
>CAVJMX010000054.1:1903-18444 GCA_963650795.1 Bacteroidales bacterium H4 | reverse complement strand
ATGGATATAACGCATATGACGCCATCAGAAATGCTATTTTAGGAACTCCGGAGTTGATCTTCGGGTAGGGTGTCCTGAACAGTTACAAATTATTTATCATTGTATCCTTTTCCACTCCACAAGCCTCAACTTTTCTAACCATTTAAAACTAAAAATTATCAGTTGAGTTCATTTTCTTATGCATCAATGAAAATGTTCTCCGATGTTTCCTTTACAAGGATTTTAATCTTTCAATTCTGCCTCAATCTCTTCAATTGTAGGCAAGCTTCCCTTAAATTCTTCTGGTATCAACTTAGATAATTCATAGCTGGATATTCCCAAAGGTTGACTTGTTGATTCCAATGCATACTGTGCTTCGACTTTATCCATATCTTTACAGATTTACAATCCTAAAGTTGGATTATCCTTGTCTGCTCAATCTCATAATACTGAGGCAGTCCCTCCTTCAACCCGTCTATCTTAGGGAAATCCTTATCTACATCTAAATCATCTGATGCACCCGGACTTATCTTTCCATCTAAAGACATAAGCATAAATAGCGTTGTTATTGATCTATCCATAATAAGTCTCCTTAAATTCCGGTTTTCTTCAAGAATTTCTCCATCAAATCAATATAGTACTCTGCCTGAACTATGAATCCTACATGCCCTCCCGGAACATTCAGAATTTCTGCATCCAGTTTTCTGAATAAGTCCGCAAGACGATTCTGATCCTCTTTTTTGAAAATGTCCTTCTCCGGAAGGAGAACTTGTATCTTTCCCCTCAGATACTCAAAGTCATTTTCTTCAAAGATCGGATAGTCCCTCAGCATATATACACACTCAAAACTATGAATAAACCGCTGCTTATAGTTCAAGTCAGAAGCCACTACTTCATAGAATCCTCTGCCGTATTTCTGATCTTCTTCCGATTCACCTTCCAAAAATCCCTTGCTCTTTTTTAACAGCAGGTTCAATTCCGTTTTTGCAGGAACCAGCTTCAGTAAGCGAAGTAATATCGGAGTGGAAAAGCGTTCTTTTCGGATGTCTCTGACATAATCGGAATCCACCGTCAGGGTAGTCGTCAGAATCATTGTTAACACGCGTTTCGGATGCCTTTTCGCAAAAATCTGGGCATATATCCCACCATCACTTGCTCCAATTAAAATCACCTTTTCAATCGACAATGCGCTCAATAGTTTTGCCGCAAAATCGATCTGTTCTTCCGCCTCGGTAGTATAGAACGGATATTCATAGATCAGAAATCTGTATTCTTTTCCAAGCTTTTCGGCATACGGCATCCACATTTCCTGCATCTCTAATCCGTTAAAAAAGAGAATGACCGGTGCGCCATCCCTGCCGCCATATTGGTACCTTACCTTCACATCGTCAACAACTGCTGTCTGATAAGGAACTTTCTTCAAAAAAGTCTCATATTCTTTTTTAAAGTCTCTGCTACCATTCATGATCGTCATGCTCCCAAACTTCTGATTTTATGGCTCCATAAAATTCATTTTTTCCGTTTCATCACAATTTTTATCCCCGCACAAATCGCCAATACCACAAGCGTAACTGCACCGTGCACCAGAATACTGCTATACCACGGAGCCAAAGTCAACGCATATAATCCGGGATGAGTCTTATAATCCCAAAAAGTATAAATGCTATATCCGATAAACACCCCTGCAAAAGCTCCCATAATGGTATTCAAAATAGTGTTCAGCCTTTTCATGTCTATACTCCTCTCTGTCCCTCTCCTAGTCAGGAAGAAAACTTAACGAATTACTTTTATTATAACTTACCTGTTTTTGTGATACAACCGCTTTGCCCAACAACAGCCCATATTTCTTACATTTCTTTCATTTTGTCTATTGACACTCACACGCGCTTTTGATATTATTTATCAAGTAACTTAATATTCCATGAGGGAGTAGTTAGCGCGAAAGTGTGATTTGTCAACATTCTGGTTATATTTTGAAGTATAATCTGGCAAATCTTAAATAATGAGACTCATGTATATCGATTAGCAGCCGGTGCATAATACATACTGGCGGATAATCGATATACATGAGTCTTTTTTATCCGGTGAATTTAGAGAATTATAATCGCGGATCTTTCAGCTGGCGGCACTGTAGTGGAGCACGCAAAGGAGAAAAACATGGAGAAACTTATTAACAATGCCCCGTTTGCTCTTGTTCTTGTATTCCTTGTACTCGGATTTGTCCTGCTTATCAAAGGCGCGGACTTTTTCGTAGAGGGAAGTTCAAGCGTAGCAAAAAGGCTGCATGTCCCGTCCATCATTATCGGACTTACCATTGTCGCTATGGGAACCTCCCTACCGGAGACAGCAGTCAGCGTATCCGCGTCGATCATCGGCAACAACGAGCTTGCGGTCAGTAATGTCGTTGGTTCCAATATATTTAATCTGATGGTTGTCATCGGGGTATGCGCCATGATGACAACCGTGAATGTAGCACGGGAAACCATCCGAAGAGATATTCCATTATCTCTTATCTGTGCCGGACTTTTGCTGCTTATGGGAATCGTCGGAGTTGGTGATGCATCCGGCATGACTCTGGGGCATCTCGACGGAGCAATATTCATCGTTCTCTTTGCCGGATACATTGTCTATATGATTAAGATCGCATTAAAGGCAAATAAAGAAGGCAAAAAAGTGGAAATCGAGGGCGGATCCGATGAAGATATCAAGCTGATTTCCGTACCACTCAGCATTCTGTTCATCGTCGGCGGTGCTGCTGCCATTGCCATCGGCGGAGACATCACGGTCGATGCCGCATCCAGAATCGCCAGTGACCTGGGAATGACACAGACGCTGATCGGACTTACCATCGTTTCCATCGGAACATCCCTTCCGGAGCTTGTGACTTCTATCGTCGCTGCCCGGAAAAATGAGGTCGATATGGCACTGGGTAACGCCATCGGTTCCAATGTATTCAATATTCTGATGGTACTGGGTATTGCCTCCGCGATCAGCCCCATCACCATTATCACGGAGAATATTATCGATCTGTGCGTACTTATAGTATTTACCGTATGTGTATGGATCTTTGCGGGAAGCAAAAAGAAAATCGGAAGAATCGAAGGCTTCTGCATGGTTGCCCTTTATGCAGCATATGCAGTCTATATCATAATAAGATAAACGAGGTGTCGGACAAATGTTGTTATTTTTTAAGGTATTTATAACGGTATTCATCGCCGAGATGGGCGATAAAACACAGCTTATGCTGATCGCTCTTACTTCTAAATATAAATTAAGAGATATTATCCTGGGAACTGCTGCCGCAATTCTGGTACTGAACGGGCTGGCGGTTCTCGCTGGCGGGCTCGTCAGCGAATTCATTCCCGGCTGGGTGATCAAGATTATTGCCGCACTTGCATTTCTTTATTTTGCTGCATCCACACTTGCGGGTGATGATGACGACGAAGAGGAAGGCAGCGGTAAGTCCAAGATTCAGTATGCACCCCTTGCAGTTTTCTGTACCTTTTTCGTAGCGGAGCTTGGAGACAAGACACAGCTTACCGCCATCACCTTTGGCGCCAATGAAGGTATGAGCTCCGCACTGATCGTATGGATCGGCTGTTCTCTGGGACTGTTTTTAGCGGACATCCTGGGAATGCTGGTAGGCTATCTGTTAAAGAGCAAGACTCCGGAAGGACTGCTCAATACTCTCGCATTCGGCATCTTCTCGGTATTCGGTGTATTCACACTGTACCAGGGACTTAAGCTGATCAATGCCGATATCAGTTCCATCCCGGTACTGCCGATACTGATCGTTGCAACGATTGTTTTCGCCGGTATCTGTGTGTACCTGTTCTTAAAGAGAGAGAAAAAGGCAAAAGCCGCAAACTAAAAACGAACCCCATTCTGTTCACAGAATGGGGTTTATTTATCTATTTCGTTCGGAACTCAAAAGAAAAATAGTACACATAATCATCCAGTGCAATGGCATCCAGCTGATCGTTCACAATATAACTAAAGTCAAAAGTTCTCGCTTCGTCATTATCATAGATCAGCGCAAGAAGCGGCTGCTGTTCATCATAGACAATGTCTGTTTTCTCCTGAATTTCCGTTGCAGCCCTTCCATATCCATAGTGCTCTCCTTCCGGAACATCCTCCAGGATTGGGATTAGCATATCTCCCTGCGATTCCTCATCTGCAATAATAATTTTCACGGTACGATCCTTAAGCTGCGGTACGATAATGATCGTTCCATTCCGCGGCGAATCTATTCCTTCATACGAAAGCCCTGCCCTTTGTCTGTCTACCAGCTTTCCTTCCCGGTATTGCCAAATATAAATATATAGAGTTTTAAATTCATTCGTTGCCGTGTATTTATACATAAAGGCGCCGTCTACACCGGACAACATTTCCGCGGTTTTCATTTCAATGCTGTCCTTGTCCACCGGAACGATAAAGTTCTGCGGCATATTTTTCCGGAATATCATGATTCCGACCGTCAAAACGGCAATCGCCGCTGCGACGAGCAGAATGCAAATAATGTATTTCAATCGTTTCTGCTTCTGCTTACTGTCCGTTGCCAGTCCGATAATATTCTCTTCCGATTTTTGAGCAATATTTTCCCAGACAATGTCTTCTCCCGCCAGGAATTCATTGATACTGATACCGAGAATCTGGCAGAGTTCCGGATAGACGGATACATCCGGCAGGCACACGCCCCGTTCCCACTTGGATACGGATTTATCACTCATACCCAGTTTTTCAGCGAGCTGTTTCTGCGTCATGCCTAAGTTTTTTCTCTTGCCTGCGATATATTTTCCTATTTTAACGAGATCCATGTGCTTACCTCCTGTATCTGAGATCATACTATTCTCTTTTCAGAAATAAGTACACCTCCCGGAAGTAGAATCCCGGTATCTACCGCATTTACTTAACCTTTTTCTTATACCCGCAGTCGCAATAGGATCCGCCGGAAGCCAGGGTGTATTCCCTGACAAAATCGGTGACACCGCCTGCCTCGCTCATGGTGTAGTCAAATTGGCACATGGCAGGGATCAGCTCGGTAAGTCCCAGTTCTTTCATAAGGGTACAGATTCCGCAGGTCGTAAATCTTGCCTCGTAGCCGCTGCCGTCCTCATACTCATAAAATTCCATGTTCCAGGAGTAGGGATTCCGGTCGCCTGCTCTGAGCTTTGCGGTATTTTTCATGGACTGGATATCAGCTTCGGAGTACTTATTCTTCCCGGTTCTTTTACAGAACCACCGCACCAGTCCGTTCATCATGGACTTCTCATAATACACCGTGGCATCCTCAACGGTAGGCAGCTTCGGCATATTCAGGAAAAATGCAGACAGCATCGCGCAGTTCACGATGTTCATTTTGAAACGGTCTTCCTTTTCGAACTCCGGAAGTTTCTCAATGATTTCTTTGTATTTCTTTTTTGCAGCCACAGTAATTTTCTTACTTTCCTGCTCATCATATTTCAGAATCGCTGTAAGATTCCTCCGAAAAGATTTGTGGAAAACCACCCACATTGCCATCGGCAAACCCGCGTACTTCATGCTGCTTCATCCTCCCTCTGAAATGTATTTGCTATATTTTATCCCTATTCCTCGGTATTTTCCGCCTTGCTGTGCTTGTGCCGCTTGCGCACTTCCCTTGCATGGTCTCTGCGGGCGGCGATTGCTTCCGCCTCTTCCTTAGAGATCAGCTTCGTGGTCTTGACGATATATATTCTGCCGTCATAAGCCTTGCGTACCCGGATCTTGCCCTTGAGGTAGCCATGCTTTTCACAGTATGCCACGCAATAATAATGTCTGCCGTTGGCGCTGAACCATTTGATCCGCTTGCGCAGATTCCGGTGGCAGAGATAGCATTTGCTGGACACAACCTCTTTATCTGCGAAAGCTTCGGTCTTATCCTTGAATTCTCTGGAAATATATTTTACATAAGTATCAAACTGTGCTTTGACCTCGTCCTTGCGATCCTTGGGCGGGGAAAATGTGTCATAGGACAGGTTCACCAGTACCTCCGGGTGCTCCTCCAGAATCCGGATCAGGATCTTCGCCGTATAGTACGCATCGCTGAACGCCCGGTGGAACGGAATGTCCTTCTCAATCTGCAGGAAATCAATGGCATATTCCAGATTTCTGCGGATCTTGCGCTCCTCGTAGGCAATGGCGAACAGCTTTTGCACATCCAGATAAGGCAACGGTCCCGGTGCCAGAAGTGGCATCTCATAAAATGCCATATTCCGCTGCAATTCCGTGAGATCCAGCGTTCCCCAGGTACAGAACAGATGCTCCTCCTGTCCGCACCAGGTGACGAAATCTCCCCCGACTTCCGGAAAAGGTCTGCCCCGCTCCAGCTCCTGCATCTGAATATGGATCAGTTTGCTGGTGATCTTGTGCATCTCATGGTAGACCTGTGGTTTGACCAGCTCATTGAATTCGCTGATCATGACACGTTCTTTATTCAGTTTGATGGCACCGATCTCTATAATCTCAAAGGGGAGCTTCTCTACAGTATCCTCTTTGCCGGTGTTACTCTGATTCCATTCCAGATCCAGAACGATATATTCCATGCGTTCCTCCTAAAAATATTACGTAACTATTCAGAGCCTCATTCGCAAAATCGCATCTACGATGCTTTTCTTTTGCTCATTGAGGCTACTTCGCCAAAGAAATTTTCAAAATTATGCTCATTCATGCAAGCATGATTCGCAAATTTATGTAAATTTCCTCGGCTCTGAATAGTTACAATATTACTTACATTTCGGGCAATGCGATATCCAGCACTTCCTCATGCCAACAATGGTCTCCCTCTCTGACATCGTGGATCGGATATTTCTCTTCCCCGTACAGGCGGTAAGCATTCCGCACAATATCCAGCTGCTCCGTCACATTCGCCAGTCCTCTGGGACCGTTCAGATGATCCCCACGGCAGGACTGGACTGCCAGCGGTCTCGGTGCAATGAGGGAAGCGATATCTCCCATATCAAAGTGTTCCCACAGATGCGGAACATAATTACAGCTGCAGTTTCCATTAAGTAAAAGCAGTGCATCCTTATAGCCATAGAGATATCCGCTGATAATGCATTTTTTCACACGGTCATCCAGCGCAGAGATCCACAGCGTCTGCATTCCACCGCCGGAAAATCCCACAACGCCTAAGTCCTCCGTATCCCATTCGCCCCGTTCGTATACATAATCGATCAGCCGGGATGCATCCCAGGTACACATGCCAGCCACGGTCTCGCCCAGCGGTTCCGCCATATGCGCCAGATGAAAACAGGTGCTAGTCAGAAAAGATTTCTCATCCGTTCCCTTCTGCAATGCTTCATCTCTGCGTTCCCCGAAGCCTCTGCAATCCGGGCAGACCGCCACATAGCCCCGCTTTGCCAGCTGCATGCCATAATCGTAATGGTAAAAATCAATCATCCGCTTTACCGCAGAAATATCATCGCGCCCTGCCACACTGAATTTACCAGCGCCCTGATGTCCCGGAAGGGCAAGAAAACATTTCTGCTTTCCCTCTCCCTGCTTGGGCGGGATCAGAATATACATGGGCATATACACTTCCGGTTCTACCTGAATGATCACTTTTTCCCGCCGGATGCTGTTTTCCAGTTCCACGTTCTCTTCCACACGGGGTTCCAGATTACAGGTCTCCATGTATTTCCATCCCAGAAGGTCTTTTAATGTTTCCCTGGAAGTCTTCTTCCAGGCTTCCCATTCCTCCCTGGTGGATCCGGTGAAAGCGTCCTGTCTTGCATAGTTATCGAATTTCTTCTGCATCCCTTTCAGACTTCCGTAGAAGTGCGGAATCTGAAGGATCTGATCTGTCTGTTCCATTGTACCTTACCCCTCTGATTTGTTTTTACCATTCTCTGCCCTGTGCATGCAGTCCGTCTTCCACATCTCCTGCGAACAGACTCTCCAGCCAGGTATGCGCCAGTTCGACCCAGGAAGTACATTCCTCCTGTACAGCTCTGCCGTCATTGGTCTCCGTTAATTTATCTGCCAGCGCCAGTCCGTGGGCACCCTTTTCATACATATGGAATTCCGTGGGCACTCCGGCTCTGCGAAGAGCGCTGACGAACAACAGGGAATTCTCTATCGGTACGGACTGGTCTGCGAAAGTGTGCCAGATAAAAGTCTTAGGCACTTTATCCGTTACCTGTTTTTCCAGGGACATTTTTTCACCCAGTTCTTCCTGTCTGCTGCCTAACAGATTCTCAAAAGATCCTCTGTGGGCAAACTCTCCGGAAGTGATGACCGGATAGCATAACAGCAGTCCGTCCGGACGAAGCAGCTCATGCTCGGAAGCGGAAAGTCCCTGGCTCTCTGCCAGGAAATCTTTATCCCAGAACACGCCCAGGCTGGCTGCCAGATGTCCACCCGCAGAGCATCCTTCCACCACAATCTTGTGGGGATCGATATGCCACTCTTCTGCATGCTCCCGCAGGAACTTGATGCTGTATGCCAGTTCTTTTAAGGAAGTGGGATATTCCGCCGGAGCGCAGGAGTAACGCAGCACTGCCGCATGATAGCCCATCGCCAGGAATTTGAGCGCCATGGGCTCTGCCTCTCTGTCGGAGGTTCTGGCATAGCCGCCCCCCGGGCATAATAGTATCAAAGGTCTGTCGTTAATTGCCAGGGCATCGGAAAACTCCTGGATATAAGTGATCAGCTGTGCTCCCGGAAGGGAACCTTCCTGATGCAGTTCAAAGGTATTGTAAATCATGATTATCCTCTTTTCTGAGCTCTAAATATTTAAAAATAAAATGCAGACTCCGGAGCATTTTCCAAAGCCTGCATCTGCCTTATTCAAAAACTTCTTAGTATGCTCTACCCCAGTATACCATCTTTTTCGCAGGTTTTCCACAACATACGCAGGTATCTGCGATCTGTTCCTGTTCAAAAGGCATGCAACGGCTGGTAACAGCAAGTTTTTCCTTAATCTTGTCTTCACATTCCTGACATCCGCACCACATAGCCTTAACGAATCCGGATTTTTCATTGAAGATCTTCTCGAACTCTTCCATGTTATGTGCCACATAAGTATGGCTGTCGCGGTGTGCTCTTGCTCTCTCCAGCATTTCTTTCTGCATGGTATCGAGAATCTCTGCTGCCTTGGTCTCCAGATCTTCCAGAGCCACTTCGATCTTCTCTCTGGTATCACGACGGCAGATCACGCACTTGCCTGCCTCGATATCCTTGGGACCGATCTCCACACGGATAGGATAACCTCTCATCTCAGCCTCTGCGAACTTGAAGCCGGGAGTCTTGTCACTGTCGTCTACCTTGACACGGAAATCTTTTGCCAGACGATCTCTCAGCTCATAAGCCTTATCGAGGACACCTTCCTTTTTCTGCATAACGGGTACAATGCAGATCTGGATGGGAGCGATGCGGGGAGGCATTACCAGTCCCTCGTTGTCGCCGTGTACCATGATCATGGCACCGATAACACGGGTGGTCATACCCCAGGAAGTCTGATGTACATATTTTAAGGTGTTGTCTTTATCTGCAAACTGAATGCCGAAAGCCTTGGCGAAACCGTCACCGAAGTTATGGCTGGTACCGGACTGCAGAGCCTTACCGTCATGCATCAGAGCCTCTACGGTATAGGTTGCAACTGCACCTGCGAACTTCTCCTTCTCGGTCTTCTGACCCTTAATTACGGGGATTGCCAGTACTTCCTCCAGGAAGTTGGCATATACATTCAGCATCTGAATGGTTCTTGCCTCTGCCTCTTCCTCGGTAGCGTGTGCGGTATGTCCCTCCTGCCACAGGAACTCTCTGGAACGCAGGAAAGGTCTGGTCTCCTTCTCCCAACGTACTACGGAACACCACTGGTTATATACCTTGGGAAGATCTCTGTAGGAATGGATGTCATTCTTATAGAAATCACAGAACAGTGTCTCGGAAGTAGGTCTGACGCAAAGTCTCTCGGGAAGCTCGTTCAGTCCGCCATGGGTAACCCATGCTACTTCGGGAGCAAAACCTTCTACATGATCCTTCTCCTTGTCTAACAGGGACTCGGGAATAAACATAGGAAGATATACATTCTGTACACCGGTCTCCTTGAAACGGGCATCCAGCTCCTTCTGGATCAGCTCCCAGATCGCATAACCTGCGGGCTTGATAACCATGCATCCCTTTACGCTGGTGTAATCACACAGCTCTGCTTTCTTCACTACATCGGTATACCACTGGGCGAAATCTTCTTCCATGGAAGTAATCGCTTCTACCATTTTCTTGTCTGCCATTTTCTCTCTCCTTTTTGATTTACTACTTGATTCTACGTGCTATTCACGGAAACGAAAAACGCCGGGTCATCGCTCCCGAAAAAGGGACCGATCACTCGGCGGTACCACCCTGATTGATACAAATACGTATCCTGCTCTGACACCGTTAACGCCGGTTCTACGCTGTGCTTCACCGTCTTAAACAGCCTAAAGGCTATCCCGTCTCGCACAGGACTCCAAGGGAGGTTTCCGATCATCTATCATAAGGGGTTCCCAGCCGCACGTCACCGTGTCCTTCCCCTCTCTCTGGGATGCATTCCGATCGTACTGATCCTTTTCATCGTCGTTGTCGTATGGATGTAATTGTAGTGCATGCTTCCCGGATTTGTCAAGACATATAGGTCACGGAATTTATATGAATATCCTTTGTCCAGACAGTTTCTATCGTGTTTCTCGACCGGAACCAGCTGTCTTCTATCCATATGTCATGGAGCGGCTTCTGTTTTAAGCCGTTCATGCGAATTGCAGTTTCTGCATTTTTACATTGAATATTTCTCATATAAATATTGCAGAACTCCGGAATATCCTCTTCCTGAAAATTCGTCATTTCCCCGGGATTCTCTTCGTATCCCTGTATATACCCCATATCAAACAAAACGGCCTCTTTTTTTATATTCAGCATCTGTATCCGGTTCGATGCAATATTCTCTACTATGCCACCTCTTCCGAGTGCCGATTTAAATCGAATTCCCACATCCGTTCCTACAAAAGTACAGTTCTCCACTTTCACATTTTTTACACCCCGAGACATTTCACTGCCTACGACAAACCCACCATGTCCATGATATACAATACAATCATGAATATAGACTTCTTCTGTCGGACCTATCACTCTTCTTGCCTCTGCTCCCCTTCCGGACTTCAGACAGATTGCATCATCTCCCACATCAAACTGTACATCATGTATATGTACTTTTCGGCAGGATTCCACATCCAGTCCATCCCCGTTTTGTGCGTAATACGGATTGCGTATTACCGCATTACGTACCGTAAGATGACTGCAGAACAGTGTGTGTATATTCCACGCCGGAGAGTTTTGAAATGTTACCCCTTCGATTAAGACCTTATAGCACCGCTCCAGACGTACCATAACCGGACGATAAGTATCATATGATCCATTATCACAACCTTCCGAAGGCATCCATATTTCCCCGTCTTTTGCTTCTGTCACATAAGAACTCTGTTGCAGGAAATCCTGCCATTCCCGCTCCGTTACCTTCCATTTCTTCACAGGTCTCCATAGCTGACCGTTACCATCCAGAATTCCTTTTCCCGTAATCGCAATATTTTGCGCATATTCTGCATGAATTGGTGACACACAGCGTTTCGTCATCTGTCCTTCATAATCCACTGATATCACCGGATATTCCTCCGGATTCTTATCAAATACAACGATTGCTCCACTGCAGATGTGCAATTCTATATTTGATTTTAATTCAATCGGACCTGTCATCCATATTCCGGCAGGTACTTCTACAGTTCCCCCTCCCGCCTCTGCTGCAGCCTTAATTGCTCTGGCAAAAGCTTCCGTGTTAGAAGTCTTCCCGTCTCCCACGGCACCGTATTTTTCTATGTTGTAGTTTTCCCCGCATATTTTCGGCAGATCTATCTTAAAATTGTCTGTATTGCATTCTTCCATCGATTTCTCCATTTTTGCCTTTCCTCCTCTGGCATCTTTGGAGAAAAAATATGTCCTGCTCCACCTTTTCCCCATATGCTGTCATCATAAATTCCAACAGCTCTTCCTGCCGCTATTGCCGCCCCTTTGCAGGAAAGCTCTTCTACTGCTGCCGTCTGCACATCCATCTGTAATAAATCACTTTGCAACTGCATTAAATACGCATTTTGGGTCGGTCCGCCATCTGTTTTCAGACAGGGGACTGTAAAACCTGTTTCCTCTCTCATCAATTCGACAATATCTGCGATCTGTTGCGTTATACTTGCAAGTGCTGCTTTCACAAACTCTGCTTTTCCGGTAGTTCTGCTCATTCCCAGTATTGCTGCCCTCGCATCCGGTCTCCAATAAGGCGCACCCAGACCGGAAAATGCCGGAATAAAGCAAGTTTCATCCAATGGATTAGCTTCTTTTGCCAGTTTTTCTGTTTCGGTGTCCTCGAGAATTAACCCGATATCTTTTTTCAACCAGGTAATTACCGCGCCTGTGTAGTTCAGGTTTCCTTCCAAAGCATAAGTCAGTCTGCCATCCAGCTGATATCCGACAGTGCTTACCAGTCCTTTCGCGCTCCGAACCATCTCTTCTCCCACATTCATCATAATGGAGGATCCGGTTCCATAAGTTGCTTTCATCGCCCCCGGTCTTCTGCAGTCCTGCGCCAGCAATGCCGCATGGGAGTCTCCCAGAACTCCATGAATCGGAATCGGTCGATCCAAAAGTCCTTCAAAATCCGTCTCCCCATAGAAACCGTCTGAAGCCTTTATCTGCGGCAGGGCATTCATTGGAATACCAAAAATTTCACACAGTTCTTCGGAAAAAGCTGTCTTTTCCATATCAAATAACTGTGTTCTCGATGCATTGGATACATCCGTATAAAAATTGCCTCCGGTCAGCCGAAATATTAAAAAACTGTCTATCGTGCCGAGACAAAGTTGATTTTCCTCTGCAAGTTCCGCTACCCGTTTTACGTTCTGTAACAGCCAGGCATATTTTGCTGCAGGAAAATAAGGTGACAGAGGCAGACCGGAAATCTCTTTGATTTTTTTCCGATAGGGCTGCTTTTTCTCACATATTTCCTCTGCCCTACTGCACTGCCATACGATTGCCATTGCTGCAGGAATACCATCTCTCTTATCCCACGCAATAGAAGTCTCCCGTTGATTGGTGATTCCCACTGCCTTAATTCTTGACCTATCAATCCGATATATTTCTCCCGCTTCTTTCAAAAGTTCGCCTACCGTATCGATCACATTCCGGTAAATTTCCTCTCCATCATGGGAAACCCAGCCTTTTTCATTCAAATGCTGCTTATGCGCCTTATCCTTCCGTAATACTTTCCGACCTTTTTCATCAAAAAGTATTACCTTTGTCCCCTGTGTACTTTGATCTATCCCAATAATATACTGTCTGCCATCCATATCAGTTCTATTTCAAAATCTCTCTTCCCTTTTCTGCAATGCCCTGCGCATTGAGTCCATAGTAATCAAATACTTCCTGTGATGTTCCTGTCACTACCGGTTCATCCGGCAATGTCATATTCCACACCTTTTTAGGAGCATACTTTGCAATCACCTGACTCACCATGCTGCCCAGTCCTCCGAAAGGTGCGTGTTCCTCGACGCTGATTACCGCTCTGCACTCTTCTGCTACACTTCGTAAGGTCTCCGTGTCAAAAGGTTTCAGACAATACATGTCCAGTACTGCAACTGAAATACCCTCTTTTTCAAGAATTTCCGCCGCTTGTGCCGCCGGATGAACCATCTCCCCACATGCCACGATCAGCAGGTCTTTTCCCTCTTTTACTGTCGTTGCACGGTCCATCTGAAACGGACAGCATTCTTCTGTATAAACATCCTCTACCGGATTTCTGCCTACTCGTATGTAAGCCGGCTTGTGATCCTCCAGCAAAGCTTCCACCAGTTTCTCTGTCTGAAATCTGTCAGAAGGCAGATAGACCCGCATATTGGGAATAGCTGCCATTGCTGCAATATCCTGAAGAGAATGATGGCTCATTCCCAACGCTCCATAGCTGATGCCCCCGCTGATTCCAATCAGCTTTACATTTGTATTGGAATATGCCACGTCTACTTTTGCCTGCTCGTAGCTTCGTGTACTCAAAAAGCATGCGGGAGATGCTGCATACGGCTTTTTTCCGCATTTTGCCATACCTGCTGCAATACTGACCAGATTCTGCTCGGCGATTCCGATTTCCACAGCCTGCTCCGGAAAAGCCTCAAAAAACGGTGTCATTGACGCGGAACCTCTGGAATCACTGCATAATACTGTGACGGTCTCATCCTGTTTGGCTTTTTTCATTAAAACATCGCAGATGATCTTGCGATTCGGAATTTGATTATGCATGGAGTAAATTCTCCTTTCTTGTCAGAAACTCCTGACGAATCATTTCATATTCTTCTGCTGTGGGAACCTTATGATGCCATTGTGCCTTGTTTTCCATTACAGCACTTCCACATCCCTTTACAGTATTTGCAATAACCACACTGGGTTTACCTTTCATCTGCATTGCCTGCCGGTAAGCTTCCTCCAGTTGTGTACAATCATTACCGTCCTTCACAACAATAACATTCCATCCAAAAGCTTCATACTTCGCCGTAAGCTGATCCAGCTTCATAACATCCTCCGTGCTGCCGGATATCTGAAGACGGTTTCTGTCCACTGTTGCACACAGATTATCCAGTCCATAGTTAGCTGCTGCCATTGCTGCTTCCCACACAGAGCCTTCTGCCTGTTCTCCATCTCCCATCACTGTATATACGCGATATGATTTCCCACTTCTTTTCCCTGCAAGTGCCATTCCCACCGACACGGCAAGTCCATGTCCCAGGGATCCGGAATTCATCTCTATTCCGGGCAATTTATTGTTTGGATGTCCTATATACGGAGATTGAAATTTTGAAAATCTCTTCAAAATATCCTCTTTTTCCAAAAATCCTTTTCTCGCCAATACCGCATACAGCGCTTCCACAGAATGTCCTTTACTCATAATAAAATAATCTCTGTCTGGATCTTCGCAATTGTCCGGGGATACATTCATTATTCTAAAATAAAGTACTGTCAGAGCATCGATAACACTCATATCTCCGCCAATATGACCACCTTTTCCAGCCATTACAATATCAAGGATATCCTGACGCAGTTCATAGGTCAGTACAGATAATTCATTCATTTCAATTCCTCCCCACGAAGGTAAGCCTTAACATTCTCCTCTATGGGATCATAAAGATCCGGCTTCACACCAATATATTTACATGCTTCATACAACACAGGAATCACATCCTGATGAACTCCCACACAATGGTGAATGTATGGTCCCTCCACAAGCTTTGCTTCCAGACGCTTCAGATTCTCCACCTCTACCCACAGATAAGTTCCCTTGGTATAGGGTCCATCAATTCCTTTTGCATGACCCAACAACAAAGAATATTCACCATTGTCACCGTCAAAACGGCACAACGTAATGTCTCCGTGTCTGGCTTCAGCGGAAAGTGATCCCGGATGGGAAAATGCCAGCGGATATCCCAAAGTAGGTTTTTCTTTTGCAACAGACACCGGCCAGGGACCACAATGCTGCAACAGTTCTCCGTTCTCGTTAAATGGATGTCTGACTGTCCAGTCTGCGAAGAAACTTCTCTTGTCATCTGCCGCAGCTTCCACCAGCAATGCTGTAATAGCTCCATGAATATCTGTTTCACAGACTGTGGGAATTCCTTCTTCATTTAAAAGTGCATTCGCCGCGCAGGGCATAATGCCCAGTTCTCCCTGCAGCGCATTCCAACACTGGATAGCAATGGCATTACAGCCGTATTTTTGTGTAAGCTCTTTCATGGCTATTTTCATTGCCGCTATCCTGCGCAGACATTCATCATCCACCTGAACATTCATATTTTCCTTGCAGTACTGAACGATCTCACTTACTTCGGATACTCTCTTGACATTCTCCTTTACCTCCATTGTCAATTCCGAAAGTGGAATCGGTGATAATTGAATATTAAATTTCTCCAACAGTTCTCCTTCATTGCACATCGTAGACCAGAAGTCAAAAGGACGGGGACCGATCTGCAGGATTCTGGTACTGCGAAACGTCTTAACCACACGACATACGCGAATAAAATCGCGAATCCCCCGTTCAAATACGGCGTCCTCCAGATTACAATTGTTCATGTAAGTAAATGGTACTCCGAAACGTCTCAATACCTTCCCGGTTGCAAACAGCCCACACTGACTGTCCCTCTGCCGAATCCCCTGTTCATCCGGGCATTCATCTCTTGGACCCCATAAAAGTACCGGTACATTCAGATCTTTCGCTAATCTGGCGCATTCGTACTCTGTTCCAAAATTAGTGTGCGGTAGAAACAACCCATCCACATCGGCATCCCGACATTTTTGTGCCATTTTTATCCGACCTTCCTCGTCAAACAGTAGTCCTTCCTCATTAATATCATACATGTCCACACAGGTGATTCCCATTTTCTTCAGTCGATCTAATGTTTTCCTTGCATACTCTCTCGCTGCCGGTGCGGAAAAGATGCTTCGTCTGGTAGGTGCATATCCTATAACAATTTCCTTCATAATAC
>CAVJMX010000054.1:0-1893 GCA_963650795.1 Bacteroidales bacterium H4 | reverse complement strand
CGCTCCGTTCTTTTTATGTAAATTCTGTTTAATATAGTTTAATAATTTAGATTTATTATACTAAATTATTAAACTAGTGTCAATAAATAATCATTGAATAATTTATATTTTTACTTGACGCATGCGGTTATCCATACTATGATTAGATAAAAGTTTGCAAGTCTTACGCGGACTTAAATTTATTTAAATACATAAGGGGATTTTTATGGCAATTTCAGCAAAAGATCTAGCACAAAAGCTTGATATCTCTGCAGCTACCGTTTCAATGGTTTTGAATCACAAGGAAGGCATCAGTCCCGCTACCAGGGATCGTGTTCTGGATGGGGCTAAAAAATATGGTTATGATCTTTCCAAGTACTATGCTTACACGGAAGACTCTTATTCTGTAGGCTTCATCAATTATAAGAAAACAGGACATGTCATTGCTGACACCCCATTTTTTTCCGAATTAACCGAAGGCATCAGCAATGCCTGCAAAGCCAATCGCATGAGCCTCAGTGTTCATTATATCTATGGAACAGATTCTATCAACGAACAGCTGGCAGCTATTATGGACAATAACTACAGTTGTATTATTTTGTTGGCTACAGAAATGGGATTCTCTGATTTCGATCCTTTTTATCAATTATCCTGTCCTGTGATTGTATTAGACTGTTACTATGATGAAATTCAGCTGGATTGTGTGCTGATCAACAATATCCGGGGAGCATTTCTTGCCACCTCCCATTTGATTCAGCAGGGTTTTCATAATATCGGCTATCTGAAATCCAGTGACCGCATTGCCAACTTTGAAGAACGTGCGGATGGCTACTATAAAGCGCTACGCTATTATGACCTTGAGCACCCCTCTTGTTATGTTCAGGAATTAACCCCTTCCATGGAAGGTGCTTATCATGATATGAAGAAATATTTAGAGGGGAATCCGTCTCTTGCCGAGGCTTATTTCGTAGATAACGATCTGATAGCTGCAGGTGCTCTGCGAGCCTTCCAGGAGGCTGGAATTAAGGTGCCGGAAGAAGTATCCATGATTGGCTTTGATAATATTCCGATCTGCAGTTTTCTCACCCCAGCGCTGTCCACTATGCATGTTGATAAGGGCGCTTTGGGAAGCTTTGCTATTGATCTTGCCTTACAGAGACTGACCGGGGCATCGTCTTCAGCCACTGTAAAATTAGAAGTTTCACCTTCTCTGGTGGTTCGTGAAAGCGTGTCTCTACGTTCTTAAATATTGTGTAAAATAAAATCGTGCTTATGCTCTGATCCACTGCATAAGCACGATTTATTTTATTTCTGTTTTTGTGCAAACAGCGCCAGCTTGGCATACAAGTCTTCCAAAATCAGTCTGCTGTCTATCTTACGATATACACGAATCGGACGGTTCATTGGATTATGTACATAATTCATATCCTGTGTGACAGACGGTGCCTGTACCCAGTCATACTCGAACCGGTGCTCATACAGGAGCAGACCGATGGCTGGATTGTCTCCAAGTACCCAGGTTTCTCCCGTTCGGAAGGCACTTTTTCTAGGTCCCTCTTCCTTCGCGTGTTCATTCAACTGCTCCAGTAGGTAAGCACCAATCTCTCCACACCCGGATACACGATACTCCAATTCTGCCAACGATACCGGCATCATTTCGTACACATTCTTTGGTACCTGCCATACCTCAATTCCACTGGAAAATACTACATTTACAGCGTTAATATCATTTCCCAGATTAAATTCTGCTCCTCCATCCGGATAAGCTCCTCCGCCGATCCAGATTGCCGTCAGCCTGCCCTTGATTCTCGGTTCCATAAGATATGCACTTGCAAGATCCGTAATCGCGCCAAGAAACGCCACGTATAAGGGACGATCATCTTCTTTCATCGCTTCTCGGATGATCAGTTCTGC
>CAVJMX010000053.1:9620-18574 GCA_963650795.1 Bacteroidales bacterium H4 | reverse complement strand
ACCGCTTTATCACTTTTCACTAGAAAATTCACACCCGGAGACGCGACATCAAGGCGTGATGTTCCGTTCGCCGTGGGCGTTCGTGGATTCTTCACTAACTCTCCAGTTAGTATTTTCTAAAAAATCGCACAATAAAAGCACCTACATGACGGTATAGGTGCTTTTTGTATGTCTTAAATTCTGTATCGGTTCAAGAAAAATTAAGCCATTCCGTTAACAGCTTTGCTCAGACGGGAAACCTTTCTTGCAGCGTTGTTCTTGTGGTAAACGCCCTTAGAAGTAGCCATCTCGATGGTCTTGGTAGCAGCAGCCAGTTCAGCCTTAGCAGCTTCCTTGTCACCGGTCTCGATTGCAGCGTATACCTTCTTGATAGCGGTCTTAACGCCGGATCTGATAGCCTTGTTTCTGTCAGCTCTTGTGCGGGATACTAAAATTCTCTTTTTTGCAGATTTAATGTTAGCCAAGTCGTACACCTCCATAATGTATACAATAAAATTATAATTTACAAGAAATGTTTCACTTTAGCCAGACACGGAAGACTAACGTAAACATACTATTGTAGTTTAGACAATCTGCCAGCTTTTGTCAATACATATTTTGCGGATTTTTGCAAAAAATATTACACAAACAGGGTATTCACGAAAGGCGGACAGAGGGTAGAAAAATGGAGACTTTTCAGATCAGAACAGACCTGGCGCTGGAGGCGCGGGAAAGTGTCAATGAGGAAGAGAGCAGATTGCGGGGAGTATCGGTGGAAGAACGCTATGAAGAAGAGACGGATATCCGGACCACTAAGGTGACCATCGACACCAAAAATGCGGAAAAGACACTGGGGAAACCCATGGGAGTCTATGTAACCATGGAAGCCCCTGCTATGGTGGAACCGGATGATGATTATCACAGAGAAATTTCGGAGGCACTGGCGGAGGAACTGTTAAAAATGTTGCCGCAGGAGCAGGAAGAGCTGGCGGTGTTGATCGTTGGACTGGGGAACCGGGAAGTGACTGCGGATGCCCTGGGACCTCAGGTGGTGGACAATCTGCTGATCACCAGACATGTGGTCAGAGCCTATGGAAAGGCAGCCTATAACTGTACCCGCATGAATCTGGTCAGCAGTATTGAACCGGGGGTGATGGCGAAGACCGGTATGGAGACGGCGGAGATCATAAGCGGGGTGGTGAAGGAGACAGAACCGGACGCCCTGATCGTGGTGGATGCGCTAGCAGCCCGCAGCACCAGGAGATTAAACCGTACGATCCAGATCACCAATACCGGGATCCAGCCGGGATCCGGAGTGGGGAATCACAGAAATGCTCTGACCAAAGAGACATTAGGGGTGCCGGTGATCGCCATCGGGATTCCCACAGTGGTGGATGCAGCCACCATCGTGGGTGATGCCCTGGAGAAGCTGATGAACGGGGAGAAAGAGTTCGATGCCGTCAAATACATGGGGCAGCACCGGATGGCATTTGCAGAACTGAATAATATGTATATGACCGGAAAAGATATTGACTCCGTGATCAAACGTGTCAGCTATACCGTGTCCGAAGGAATCAATATTGCCATGGAAAAAAACTGGGTATAGATGCATATATATAAGAGAGAATGCGCGAAAGGAAAGCGTGGACAGTGAAAAAAACCGAAAATGCCGCCGGGCGTCCGAAACTGCTTTTTCTGGCGGTTGTCTGCGGATTGCTGCTGGTGGATGGAGGAACAAATGAATTCCCGGTGCTCACCGGAGCAAGCGCTTTCCCGGGAGAGACAGGCGGCTTTGGATGGTCGTTTCAGCAGAGTATGGAAGAGGTGGTTCCACTGTTGGGCTACGGAAGTCTGCCGGAGCAAAAAACGCAGATCGCGGAGGATGAGACCACCTGCAGGACACTAACCACGGAGGATCTGATCAGTGAGGAACTTCTGATTTCACAGTCCCCGGAAGAACAGACACAGACGGTGCAGGATCCGGAGCACGCAGAGCAGACCGACGGGGCAGTAGTGGGAGGATTCCAACCGGTAGCCAGACAGGTACAGATCGACCGGACACAGCTTTCCGACTACGAGACCCTGGTGCAGAATTTTTATGTCATCGATGCCAATACCATGGCAGGCAGTGACCAACTGTCCGCCGAGAAACTTCTGGGAATGGATCTGACACTTCCACCCGGAGAGGGGACGGAGCCCCAGATCCTGATCTACCATACCCATTCCCAGGAAGCTTTTGCGGATTCCACGGCGGGAGATGTGAACACCGGCATCGTGGGGGTGGGAGAGCGGCTGACACAGATCCTGACGGAACAATACGGCTATTCTGTGCTGCATCATACCGGGCAGTACGATGCGGAGACCAGAGACAATGCGTATTCCCGGGCACTTCCTGCGGTGGAACAGATCCTTGTGGAACATCCTTCCATACAGGTGATCATTGATCTGCACCGGGATGAGGTGGCGGAAGGAACGAAACTGGTGACGGACCTCCAGGGCAGACCTACCGCAAGATTTATGTTTTTTAACGGACTCAGCCGTACCCGTAAGACGGGAGACATCGATTATCTGCAGAATGAGAACCAGGAGGCAAACCTGGCATTTTCTTTTCAGATGCAGCTAAAGGCGGCGGAATATTACCCGGGGCTGACCCGCAGGATCTATTTAAAGGGCTACCGTTACAATATGCACCTGCGTCCCCGCACCCTTCTCGTGGAGCTGGGAGCCCAGACCAACACGGTGGAAGAAGCCATGAATGCCTGTGACCCGCTGGCACATATCCTGGATATGGTGCTTCGGGGAGAGTAACAATACATAAAAGCGGGAAAGATACAGAATCGAAGCAAAAACATAGACAAGAATGCGGAATTTATGCTACAATTGTCAGACGTAAGAATATGTCAGGAAAGGACAGTAGTATGGCAGCATTAGACCAGAGCAAGATCCGCAATTTTTGTATTGTGGCACATATAGATCACGGCAAATCTACACTGGCAGACCGCATCATCGAGAAGACCGGTCTGCTTACCAGCAGAGAGATGCAGGCACAGGTACTGGATAACATGGACCTGGAAAGAGAGCGTGGTATCACCATCAAGGCACAGGCGGTCCGTACCGTATATAAGGCACAGGACGGAGAAGAATATATTTTCAACCTCATCGATACACCGGGTCACGTGGACTTCAACTATGAGGTCAGCCGCTCCCTGGCTGCCTGCGACGGTGCTATTCTCGTAGTGGATGCGGCACAGGGGATTGAGGCACAGACGCTGGCGAATGTCTATCTGGCACTGGATCATGACCTGGATGTTTTCCCGGTCATCAATAAAATCGACCTGCCCAGCGCGGATCCCCAGAGAGTCATTGAAGAGATCGAAGATGTCATCGGCATTGAGGCACAGGATGCACCGCTGATCTCCGCAAAGAACGGCATCGGTATCGAGGAAGTCTTAGAGCAGATCGTGAAAAAGATCCCCGCGCCCAAGGGGAATCCGGACAATCCCCTGCAGGCACTGATCTTCGATTCCGTATACGATTCCTATAAAGGTGTTATTATATTCTGCCGTGTCATGGAAGGCACGGTGAAAAAGGGTACCATGATCCGCATGATGGCGACCGGTGCGAAGGAAGAAGTCGTGGAAGTCGGCTATTTCGGAGCGGGACAGTTCATCCCCTGCGACGAGCTTTCCGCCGGAATGGTAGGATATATTACCGCTTCCATTAAAAATGTAAAAGACACCGCGGTGGGCGATACTGTGACGGATGACAACAATCCCTGCGCAGAGCCCCTGCCCGGCTATAAAAAAGTACAGTCCATGGTGTACTGCGGACTGTACCCTGCGGACGGTTCCAAGTACCCGGATCTGCGGGATGCTTTGGAAAAATTACAGTTAAACGATGCGTCTCTGTTCTATGAGCCGGAGACTTCCATAGCATTGGGCTTTGGTTTCCGCTGCGGATTCTTAGGACTGCTGCACTTAGAGATCATTCAGGAGCGTTTGGAGAGAGAGTATAACCTGGATCTGGTGACCACTGCCCCCGGCGTTGTCTATAAGGTGCACAAGACCAACGGGGAAGTGATCGAACTGACAAACCCGTCCAACCTGCCGGATCCTTCGGAGATCGAATATATGGAAGAGCCGGTGGTAAATGCGGAGATCATGGTGACTTCCGAATTCATCGGTTCCATCATGGAACTGTGTCAGGAGCGCCGGGGCAAATACCTCGGAATGGAATACATCGAGGGCACTAGGGCACTGTTAAAATACGAACTGCCCTTAAACGAGATCATTTACGATTTCTTCGATGCATTAAAATCCCGTTCCCGCGGCTATGCTTCCTTCGACTATGACCTGAAGGGCTACGAGAGATCCAATCTGGTGAAACTGGACATACTTATCAACCGTGAGGAAGTGGATGCTCTGTCCTTTATCGTTTTTGCGGATTCCGCCTACGAAAGAGGACGCAAGATGTGCGAGAAACTGAAGGACGAGATTCCCAGACACCTCTTCGAGATTCCGATTCAGGCAGCCATCGGCGGCAAAGTCATTGCCAGAGAGACGGTAAAGGCAATGCGTAAGGATGTGCTGGCGAAGTGCTACGGCGGTGATATTACCCGTAAAAAGAAGCTGCTGGAGAAGCAGAAGGAAGGTAAGAAGCGTATGCGCCAGTTCGGCAACGTAGAGATTCCACAGAAGGCATTTATGAGTGTCCTGAAGCTGGATGATAAAAATTAACCACAAGTCATTTCAAGGAGCAATATGAATCAAAAAGAACTGGAACTGTATATTCATATTCCCTTTTGCGTTAAAAAGTGCAGCTATTGCGATTTCCTGTCTGCCCCTGCCACGGAGCAGACACAGGAAGCCTATATGGCTGCACTTTTTGCAGAGATCGGGGGAAGAGCAAAGGAGTATAAAGACCGTATCGTAACCAGCGTATTTATCGGCGGCGGAACCCCGTCTCTGCTATCCGGGGACAGCATAAAGCAGCTGATGGAGCACATCCGGGAAGGATTCACCCTGGCGCAGGATGCGGAGATTACCATGGAAGTGAATCCCGGCACTGCCACTGCGGCGAAACTGGCGGCATTTCATGCGGCGGGGATCAACCGTCTCAGCATCGGCATGCAGTCGGCACAGGAAAAAGAATTGAAAATGCTGGGCAGGATCCATGATTTTGGCAGCTTTGTTCAGGTATACCGGGAGGCAGTGGAAGCGGGATTTACGAACATCAATGTAGATGTCATGAGCGGACTGCCGGGGCAGACCCTTGCAAGCTATAAGGATACCCTGGAAAAGGTGCTGCATTTAGAACCCATACCACAGCATATCTCAGCCTACAGCCTGATCGTGGAGGAGGGGACTCCTTTCGCAGCGCTGGCGGACAGGGGGGAACTGCCCCTGCCGGAAGAAGATACGGAGCGCGCCATGTATGAAGAGACCATAGAGGTACTGGAAAAATACGGCTTCCACCGCTATGAGATCTCCAATTATGTGCGAGGAGGCTATGAATGCAGGCATAATGTGGGTTACTGGATCCGCAGAGATTATCTGGGGTTCGGCATCGGTGCCGCCTCTATGATCGATAACGTGCGTTTTCAGAATAGCAGAGATCTAGCTGCTTATCTGGCACATCCGCTGGACTGCCGGGAACAAGAACAGTCACTTACCGTACCGGAGCAGATGGAGGAAACCATGTTTTTGGGACTACGGCTGACAGGAGGAGTGTCGTACGACGCTTTTGAAAAACAGTACGGCAAAAGCCTGGAAGCGGTCTACGGAGAAGTCATCGCAAAAAATGTGGCGGACGGGCTCCTGACGGTGAATACGGAGAAGGATAACGGAAAAGAGGAGAAGTTCCTGGCACTGACCAAGAGGGGACTGGATCTTAGCAACTACGTGATGGCGCAGTTTTTATTCTGAGGAACCTGAGGGACTGACAGGCACTTGTGGACAGAAAATCACATAAACTATCATAAGCAACTGTCCACGGAGGTGCTCTTTGAAGACCTTTCAGCAGCCATTAACCGCGGAAGAAGAAGCTTATTATATCCGTATGCTCAGGGAAGGTACCGTGGAAGAATCCAGACAGGCGAAGGAGATTCTGGTGGAGAGGAACCTGCGTCTGGTGGCGCATATTGCCAAAAAATACCAAAATGTAGAGGAAGATATGGAGGATCTGATCTCCATCGGGTGTATCGGTCTGATCAAGGCGGTGAACTCTTTTGACTCCGGAAAGGGGAGACTGGCGACCTATGCCTGCCGCTGTATCGACAATGAACTTCTGATGATGCTGCGCAGCCGCAAAAAACTTTCCAGAGAGGTCTCTCTGTACGAACCCATCGGGCAGGATAAGGAAGGCAATGCCATTCATCTGTTGGATGTCATCGAAGAGAAGCAGAGAGATGTGGTCGAAGATATGGAACTGGGGAGAAATTTAAAGCGCCTGTTTGGCGCGCTGGACCGATGCCTGACGGAGCGGGAATACCGGATCCTGGTGATGCGATACGGAATCTTAGGATACAAGGAGCATACGCAGCAGGAAGTGGGCGATACTTTGGGGATTTCCCGAAGCTACGTCTCCCGCATGGAAAAAAGAGCACTGCAGAAGCTGGCAGCAGAGCTGAAGGAAGAATAACGCAGGCTTGTCAAGAGTACGACGCTGTGATATATTGGTAATAGTGTTACTACACAGGATAAAGGGGGAAAAGGGATGCTCTTTGTGAGAACGGAAGACTTAAAGACAGGAATGCGTCTGGCAAGACCTGTTTATAATAAGAAAAGTATTCTTTTGTTTGACCGGAATTCCCTTTTGTCAGTACAGGCAATAGAAAGTATCCGCAATTTCGGCTTGATCGGTGTCTACGTGCTGGAACCGGCAGAACCGCTTCCTCCCATGACACAGGAGGATCTGGAGTTTGAACGGTTCCAGATCCAGGCAGTCGGCGCCATCGAGGAGGAACAGGATCGTATTCTGAAGACCAGAAAGCAGAGCCGTACCCAGGCGATCGCAGACATGGTCATCCGCAATTACGGACATCTGGATGAGAAGATCAATTTCTATCAGAATCTGAGGAGCCTGGAGGACTATGTCTCCAGACATTCCCTGAATGTGGCAATACTCTGTGCCATGATCACCCATGTAATGAATCTAAGACGGGAAGAACAGTACCATACGGTATGTGCTGCAATTCTCCACGATATGGGCAAAATGGGAAAAAAGGATGCTGTGTATTACGGAGCACCCTATTTGGGGGAAGATATGCTTAAGAATTGTGAGACCCAGGAAGAAGCTTATGGGATGATCGAGGAAGCCTTTGCAACCGAAGGAATGCATATCCGCAGAATCTGCCAGCAGGCAGCGAGAAAGCAGCTGGATCTGTTCCCGGCAGACGGGGAGAAGAGCCGGTACAAGATGTTGGCGGGATCCGATGTCCTGCTGGTGGCGAACCGCTACGATGAGATCACTGCCATGACACTGCAGGGTACAGCACAATCGGAAGTGAAAGCCATCCAGGAATTCATAGAACACCCTGAGGTCTATGATCCGGAGACGGTACGGGCGCTGATCCATTCCATCAATATTCTGCCGCCCGGGGCATGCGTGGAACTCAGCACGGGGGAAAAGGCACTGGTATTAAATGAAAATGAAGAAAATGTACTGCGTCCCACACTGGTAAGTTTCCGGGATAACAGTATTTTGAATCTGTCACTTCCGGAGAACGAAGATATTCACATCGTGGATATCATGAAGACCATGGATAACCGATACATATTCAGCAAATAGTGAGGAGCAACTATGCCAACAATCGAAGAAATACTCAGAGCCGCCAAGGAGGCGGGAGCAAGTGATGTGCATCTTACGGTAGGTATTCCGCCGAAGATGCGTGTGAACGGTAATCTGATCACCATGGATTACCCGAAGATGCTTCCTGCGGATACTTTGGAGGTATTAGTCAATATTATGACGGAAGTACAGAGAGAACGTTTCGAGGAACGGGGAGAATACGATATGTCATTCTCTATCCCCAACTGTGGACGTTACCGTGTCAATGCCTATAAACAGAGAGGCTCTGTGGCACTGGCATTCCGTCTGGTGGGTACCGTGGTGCCCTCTCCGGAAGAACTGGGTGTGCCGGAATCCGTAGTGGATCTGTATCAGCGCAAACGTGGACTGGTATTGGTCACCGGACCTACCGGAAGCGGTAAATCCACTACTCTGGCCGCTATTATTGACAAGATCAACAACAACAGAGATGCTCATGTCATCACCCTGGAAGACCCTATCGAGTATCTGCATCAGCATAAGATGTCCATGGTTAACCAACGTGAGATCGGCATTGACTCCAATAATTACGCAAATGCCTTAAGAGCAGCCCTTCGTGAGGATCCCGACGTTATCCTCGTAGGAGAGATGCGTGACTTCGAGACCATCAGCGTGGCAATCACCGCAGCGGAGACCGGACATCTGGTATTGTCTACACTGCACACCATCGGTGCTGCCAGTACCGTAGACCGTGTCATCGATGTCTTCCCGCCGCACCAGCAGCAACAGATCAGAGTACAGCTGTCCAATACCCTGGAAGCCGTAGTCTCTCAGCAGTTGATCCCTACCGCGGACGGTAAGCACCGTGTGGCAGCGTTTGAGGTCATGCATGCCAACCATGCGGTCCGTAACCTGATCCGTGAGGGCAAATCCCATCAGTTGGCAAGTGTCATGCAGACGAACCGGAAGCTTGGCATGATCACCATGGACGAAGCCATTGTCCAGCTCTATTTTGAAGGTAAGATCGACAGAGAGCATGCAATCCAGTTTGCACAGGATCCCGACAGCATGGAGAATAAGATCTGATCAAAAGGTAATAAAAGCCACCGGCAGCTTACGGTATCGTGGGCCGCCGGGGCATATGTATTCGTTTTCCTTCTTTTTTCTAAGTATTATCAAAGTTTTTTTCAAACAACTGTCCTTCGGGA
>CAVJMX010000053.1:0-9610 GCA_963650795.1 Bacteroidales bacterium H4 | reverse complement strand
GGAGCACGGAACAATCCGTAGGCATCAAAGTCGGGGGCTTTTGACCCCGACATCTTATTTATAAAAATAACAAAAATAAAGGAGGTAGTTTATGTTTTCTACAATTTATTCCGGCGCGGTCTGCGGTCTGCAGGCGTATCTGATCCGCGTGGAGGTTGATCTGGCGGGAGGATTGCCGGCTTTTTTGATGGTGGGTTCCCTGGGCAGTGAAGTGAGAGAATCCAGAGAAAGAGTATGTGTGGCCATGAAAAATTCAGGTTTTCAGATTCCGCCCGGCCATATTACCGTGAATCTGGCACCGGCGGACAGGCGGAAGGACGGTACCGCATTTGACCTGCCCATAGCCATCGGACTTTTGCAGGATATGGAGCTTCTGAAAGAGGACGCGGTGAAAGACACGCTGTTTTTAGGGGAACTGGGATTAAACGGTGAGATCAAAAAAGCCAAAGGAGTACTGCCGATTGTAAGAGAGGCGACCCGCCGGGGAATTCACAGAGTCATTGTTCCCAGGGAAAATGCCCTGGAGGCAGCGGTAATCCCGGGAGTGACAGTATGGGGAGTTGGGAATTTGGGGGAACTGTTTACGGCACTGTTACATCCCGGGGAGGATGAAGAGAGAATATACAGACCGAGAGTCTGCCCGGAGGATCTGTTGAAATGCAGCGGGGGAGGCAAAAGAGGAGATTTCCGGGAGGTAGCGGGACAGGAGAGTGCCAGGAGAGGTGCGTTGATCGCGGCAGCAGGCTTTCATAATCTGTTAATGATGGGACCGCCCGGTGTTGGAAAGTCCATGATCGCCGGCAGGATTCCCGGAATCTTACCGCCGCTTACTCTGGAGGAAAGCCTGGAGGTCACCAGCATTTACAGTGTGGCAGGGCTTCTGCCGCCGGAGCAGGCGTTGATTACAGAGAGACCTTTTTATGCACCTCATCAAAATGTCACTTTGGCGGCGCTGATCGGTGGAGGAGCCGCGGTACCGCGACCGGGAATGGTGTCGCTGGTGCATCGGGGGGTGCTGTTTTTGGATGAACTGCCACAGTTTCAGAGGGTGGTGCTTGACAGCATGCGTCAGCCCCTGGAAGAACGCAGGGTGCAGATTGCAAGAAGTGCAGGACTGATCACCTATCCTTCCGATTTTATGCTGGTGGCAGCCATGAATCCCTGCCCCTGCGGATATTATCCGGATCGGAACAAATGCCGCTGCACACAGCCCCAGATCGATAAATACTTAGGAAAAGTGTCGGGACCGCTGTTAGACCGTATTGATCTGTGTGTGGAGCTGCAGCCTGTGGATATCCTGCACTTACAGGAAAACGGATCCGGAGAGAGCAGCGACAAGATGCGGGAGAAAATAGGTGTGGCACGAAAAATGCAGGAAAAAAGATACGCAGGCACAGACTACCGGTTCAATGGAGATGTCTCTTCCGCAGATGCGGAAAAATACTGTGTGCTCGGAACGGAAGAAAAAAAGGTGATGGGACAGATGTATCATACGCTTGCCTTAAGTGCGAGGGCATATCACAGGATCTTAAAAACGGCACGCACCATCGCTGACCTGGAGGGAGATGAGGAGATCACGAAGGATCATCTGCTGGAGGCAGCCTGTTACAGGCCTTCGGAGGAATACTGGAATTAAGGGATCAAGGAAAGGAATATATACGGTATGAATAGAATGGAAACAGAGAGAATGTATGCGTATTTTCTATGCAGCATTCCCATGATCGGTGGGGTACGTGCGGGGCAGCTCGAAGAGCGGTTCGGTTCACCGCAGGGAATATATGAGGCCGGAGTGACCGGTTGGAGAGAATGCGTGAGTGAATCCATTGCGGAGTATATGGACAGGCAGAAAAAAGAGGATGCATGGAGGCGGGAATATGCACAGCTTGCAGAGAAACAGATCCATCTGGTGTTTCCCTGGGAAGAAGGATTTCCGAAAAAGTTATTGACCATACCGGATCCACCATATGGATTTTTTTATAAAGGACGGCTCCCGGAGGATACCATTCCTTCGGTGGCGGTCATCGGAGCCAGAGAATGTTCGGAGTATGGCAGATATGTGGCAGAGGAACTGGGGAGGTATCTCGGCACACATAGAATCCAGGTCATCAGCGGCATGGCAAGAGGAATTGACGGAATCAGCCAGCAGGCGGCGTTGTCAGCAGGAGGCACCTCCTACGGGGTGCTGGGATGCGGCGTGGATATCTGCTACCCCAGCCAGAACAGAAGATTGTATGAAGAACTGGGCAGGGAGGGAGGACTGCTCTCCACCTATGCGCCGGGGATCCGCGCCATGCCGGCATATTTTCCGCCCAGAAACCGCATCGTCAGCGGACTGTCGGATGCGCTGATCGTCATTGAAGCCCGGCAGAAGAGCGGGACACTGATCACTGTGGATATGGCATTGGAACAGGGGAGAGATGTGTATGTGGTGCCGGGCAGGATCACGGACAGACTCAGTGATGGCTGCAACCGGTTGCTAAACCAGGGCGCGGGAGTGGTGCTTTCGCCGGAGCAGTTTCTGGAGGACTTTTTACAAAGCTGGGAAGAGAGACAGGAAATCCCGGCAGAGAGCGATATTTATAAGAGAAAGAAAAAGCACAGAAAAAATAAAAATCTGCAGTTGGAGGAGCCTCTGAAAAAGGTGTATGAGAGACTGACTCCCGTGCCGAAGACTGCGGAGACGATTCTTGCAGAGCTGTGGGAAAAGGGGGAATATCTTGACATTGCCGCATTGCACCGGGCACTGATGGAGCTGGAACTTTCCGGGTATGTGAGACAAAGCAGCCCGGGGTATTTTGGCACTTCTGCGAATTGACAAGGCTTTGAAAAAAGGGGTATAGTAATAGTCATACATGAGAATGATGAGAAAGGTCAGGTACCCCTTATGAACGATAAAGATACTTACAGAATGCATACGAAAGTGATACAGATCGGAGGCCGGAAGATCGGTGGCGGGAATCCGATCGCCATTCAGTCCATGACCAATACGAAGACGGAGGATGTGAAGGCTACGGTGGAGCAGATTTTGCGTCTGGAGAAGGCAGGCTGTGAGATCATCCGCTGTACGGTGCCCACATTAGAGGCGGCAGCAGCCATCCGTGAGATCAAGAAGCAGATTCATATTCCGCTGGTGGCGGATATTCATTTTGACTACCGTATGGCTCTGGCAGCTATCGAGAACGGTGCGGACAAGATCCGTATCAACCCCGGCAATATCGGAAGTACGGAGCGGGTGAAGGCTGTGGTGGATGCGGCGAAGGAGCGGAATATCCCCATACGTGTCGGTGTCAACAGCGGCTCCCTGGAGAAGCCGTTAATAGAGAAATACGGTGGTGTGACAGCCGAGGGCATTGTGGAGAGCGCACTGGATAAGGTGCACATGATCGAAGACTTAGGATATGACAATCTGGTCATCAGTATCAAGTCTTCGGATGTATTAATGTGCGTGAAAGCTCACGAACTGCTGGCAGGGAAGACTGTATATCCGCTGCATGTGGGCATTACCGAGTCCGGTACAGTCAACAGCGGCAATATTAAATCAGCCATCGGTCTGTCCCTGATCTTAAGCCAGGGCATCGGTGATACGATCCGTGTATCCCTGACCGGAGATCCGGTGGAGGAGATCAAGTCCGCGAAGCTGATCCTGCGCACCCTGGGACTCAGAAAGGGCGGCATCGAAGTTGTGTCCTGCCCTACCTGCGGCAGAACCCAGATCGACCTGATCGGACTGGCGACTAGGGTGGAAAAGCTGGTGGAGGATTATCCGTTAGATATTAAGGTGGCGGTCATGGGCTGCGTAGTGAACGGACCCGGAGAAGCGAAGGAAGCGGATTTGGGAGTAGCGGGCGGCATCGGAGAAGGACTGTTGATCAAACACGGTGAGATCGTGAAAAAGCTTCCGGAGGATCAGCTGCTCCCCGCCTTAAAAGAGGAATTGGATCATTGGAGTTAAAATAGATGAGTAAACCTTTTTTTGAAGTATTTCCGAATTTACAGTTGAATACGGATATTCATGACCTGATGGGTCAGACAGAGGTAGAGAGAGTCTCGGCGACAAAGCGCAGAGACTTTCTTCGGGTGTATTTAAAAAGTACCCGTCTGATTCAGAAGGCGGATATCTGGACCACGGAGCGGGAGATCAAAAAGCAGCTGTTTCCGGATGCCAACCTGACGGTAAAAATATACGAAAAATTCGAACTGTCCTCCCAGTACAATCCGGAAAAGCTGATGGATATCTATAAAGAAAGTATTCTGGAGGAATTTCGGGAATACAGTCATATCCAGTACAACGCCCTGAAGACGGCCAAGATCGAGTATCCTGCGGAGAATGAGATGCGGTTGACCATGGAGGATACGGTGTTAAACCGCAGCATGGAAGGGGAGATCTTAGAGATCTTGCAGAAGATTCTGGTGGAGCGCTGTGGATTTTCCGTAAAAATTCATGCAGACTATGTGGAAAAAGAGACCGGAAGATTCAAAGAGGAAGAGGAAACCAAGATTCGTCTGAAGGTAGATGCCATCTACAGCCGTACCAGAGGCAGACACGAAGAGGAAGGGGACGCTGCGGTACCCGCGCAGGGCGGAGCACAGGAGACTGCGCAGAGTCCGGAGGCAAAGAAACCGGACAATTCCGAGAAAGCAAAGAACGAGCAGACAGGCGGCGTGACCAAGAGCTTCCAGGGCGGCAGCCGTGGCGAATTCAAGCGCGGCGAGTTCAAAAAAGGCGAGTTCCGCAAGGGCGGTAATTTTGAAAAAGGTGCCCTGAAGAGATCGGACAATCCCGATGTAATCTACGGCAGAGATTTTGAAGAGGAAGCCATGAAGATCGAGGAACTGATCGGTGAAATGGGTGAAGTGACCATCCGCGGAAAAGTATTGTCCGTGGATACCAGGGATATCAAGAATGAGAAGACCATCATCATCTTCAATATGTCCGATTTTACCGATACTATGACCATCAAAATGTTCGTGCGTACCGAGCAGGTGAAGGAAGTGACCGGGGACATTAAGCCGGGAGCCTTCTTAAAAGTTAAGGGAATCTGCATGATGGATAAGTTCGACCACGAGCTTGCCATCGGTTCCATTGCGGGTATCAAGAAGATCCCTGATTTTACCAACACGAGAATGGACACCTCCGCCAGAAAACGTGTGGAGCTGCACTGCCATACAAAGATGAGCGATATGGATGGCGTCTCCGAGGCAAAGGACATTGTAAAGCGTGCCTACAAATGGGGACACAGAGCCATCGCCATCACAGATCACGGCGTGGTACAGAGTTTTACCGATGCGAACCATGTCTGGGACGATCTATGGAAGGCAGAAAAGGGAAAACGCAAGGAAGCCGGGGATGAGAATCCGGACAAGCAGGACTTTTTCAAAATCATCTATGGTGTGGAGGCTTATCTGGTAGATGATCTGAAGGAGATCGTGACCAATGATAAGGGACAGGGACTGCATGAGGACTATGTGGTGTTCGATATCGAGACCACGGGATTCTCTCCGGTGAACAACCGTATCATTGAGATCGGTGCGGTGAAGGTATCCGGTGGCGAGATCGTGGATCGTTTCTCCACCTTTGTCAATCCGGATGTGCCCATTCCTTTTGAAATTGAGAAGCTGACAAGTATCCGGGATGAGGATGTTATGGATTATCCGCAGATTGATGTGATCCTGCCACAGTTTTTGGAATTTTGTGAGGGCTGTATCATGGTGGCACACAATGCCAGCTTCGATATGAGCTTCATTATGGAGAACTGCAGAAGACTGGGGTATCCGCAGGAGTTTACTTATGTGGATACTGTGGGTATCTCCAGAGTTTTGTTGAAAAATCAGTCGAAGCACACCCTGGATGCGGTGGCGAAGACTTTGGGGATCTCCCTGGAGAATCACCACAGAGCTGTGGATGATGCGGAGTGTACCGCACATATTTTCGTGAAATTTATCAAAATGCTGGAGGAACAGGACATCCATAATCTGACGGAGGTCAATGCCCTGGGAGCTTCCAGCGTGGACGCCGTGAAGAAGATGCCCTCCTACCATGCCATTATTTTAGCCAAAAATGACCTGGGACGGATTAATCTCTACCGCCTGGTGTCCCAGTCCCACCTGACCTATTTTAACAAGCATCCCAGAATCCCCAAGAGTCTCGTGATGAAGTACAGGGAGGGACTGATCCTGGGAAGTGCCTGCGAAGCGGGAGAACTGTACCGGGCACTGTTAGACGGACAGTCGGATGCACAGATCGCAAGACTGGTGAAATTCTATGATTACTTAGAGATCCAGCCCTGCGGCAACAATAAATTCATGATTAATTCGGAACGTGTGCGGAACGTGAATTCCATCGAGGATATTCAGAACATCAACCGCAGGATCGTGGAGTTGGGAGAGCAGTTCCACAAGCCGGTGGTGGCTACCTGTGATGTGCATTTCCTGGATCCCGAGGATGAGATCTACCGTCGTATTATTATGGCGGGCCGGGGATTTGACGATGCAGACGATCAGGCACCGCTGTATTTACATACCACGGAAGAGATGCTGGAAGAGTTCGCATACCTGGGCAGTGACAAGGCGGAAGAGATCGTCATTACCAATACGAATATGATCGCGGATATGATCGAGACCATTGCCCCGGTGCGCCCGGATAAATGTCCTCCGGTCATCCCGGACAGTGATAAGACTCTGACGGAGATCTGCTATAACAAGGCGCACGAGATCTACGGACCCGATCTGCCCCAGATCGTAGAAGCCAGACTGGAGAAGGAACTGAACTCCATTATCAAAAACGGATTCGCCGTAATGTACATCATCGCCCAGAAACTGGTATGGAAGTCTGTGGAGGACGGCTATCTGGTAGGTTCCCGTGGATCCGTAGGAAGCTCTTTTGTGGCGACTATGGCGGGAATCACGGAGGTCAACCCCTTGAGTCCTCATTATTATTGCAGCAAGTGCCACTATGTGGATTTTGACAGTGATGAGGTCAAAGCCTACGCCGGTAAGGCGGGAATCGACATGCCGGACAAGGTGTGCCCGGTGTGCGGAGAGAAGCTCCATAAGGACGGATTTGATATTCCTTTCGAGACGTTTCTGGGATTCAAGGGAGATAAGGAGCCGGATATTGACCTGAACTTCTCCGGTGAGTACCAGTCCAAGGCGCACAAATACACGGAGGTTATCTTCGGTGCGGGGCAGACCTTCCGTGCCGGAACCATTGCAACCCTGGCGGATAAGACCGCTTTCGGTTACGTGAAGAATTATTTTGAAGAGCGTGGCATTCATAAGCGGACCAGCGAGATCGACCGAATCGCCTCCGGATGTACCGGTGTACGACGCAGTACCGGTCAGCACCCGGGCGGAATCGTCGTACTGCCTCTGGGGCAGGATATCAACTCCTTCACCCCGGTGCAGCATCCTGCTAACGATATGACCACGGATACCATAACGACACACTTTGATTACCATTCCATCGACCACAACCTGTTGAAGCTGGATATTCTGGGACACGATGATCCTACCATGATTCGTATGCTGCAGGATCTGACGGGGAGAGACCCTCTGACGATCCCCTTAGACGGACAGGATGTTATGAGCCTGTTCCAGAACACGGATGCCTTAGGCATTACACCGGAGCAGATCGGTGGAACGAAGTTAGGAGCGCTGGGCATTCCGGAGTTCGGTACGGACTTCGCTATGCAGATGGTTATCGACGCCAAGCCCAAGGCGTTTTCCGACCTGGTGCGTATCTCCGGTCTGTCCCACGGTACCAACGTGTGGCTGGGCAACGCACAGGATCTGATCATGAGCGGCGTGGCGACCATTTCCACCGCCATCTGTACCCGTGACGATATCATGCTGTATCTGATCCAGATGGGCGTGGAATCTGAGAAGTCCTTCAAGATCATGGAGGCTGTGCGTAAAGGCATGGTGGCGAAGGGAAAATGCGCCATGTGGGAAGAGTGGAAAGCGGATATGCTGGCACATAATGTACCCCAGTGGTATATCGAATCCTGCCAGAAGATCGAGTACATGTTCCCGAAAGCCCATGCGGCGGCGTACGTTATGATGGCATGGCGTATTGCCTATTGTAAGATTCATTATCCCTTAGCATATTACGGAGCGTTCTTCAGTATCCGTGCCAAGGCATTTTCCTACGAGATCATGTGTCAGGGGCAGAAACACTTGGAGAGCGTGATGGCAGAGTACAAAAAACGACAGGATACTCTCTCTAATAAGGAAAAAGATGCTATGGGCGATATGCGTATCGTGCAGGAGATGTATGCGCGGGGCTTTGAGTTTGAACCTATTGATATCTTCCGGGCCCAGTCCAGATCGTTCCAGATCGTGGATGGGAAGCTGATGCCTTCCTTAAACAGTATTGACGGATTAGGAGAGAAGGCGGCAGATGCCATTGTGGAAGCTGCCAAGGACGGCCCCTTCCTGTCAAAAGATGATTTTCGCCAAAGAACTAAGGTTTCCAAGACGATAATTGACCTTATGGATTCGTTAGGATTATTAGGAGACCTGCCCGAGTCGAACCAGATCAGTATCTTCGATTTAGTGTAATAGCTCAGCAGACGCTTTTGCGAATGACCGGGGGCTGAACTGTGCTTCAACTAGTCCTCCGGCAATTCCAAAATCAAAATACCATCAAGGAAGGATTCAATAACGATGGAACTTATTGTTATGGAAGTTATTCTTTTCAGTGTTTGTGTTGCCATTTTTATAACCTGTTGGCTTTTCATAAACTGGCTATTAAGAAGACTCGATAAGCGAAATAAAGAAGCTGTTTCGCAGAAGAAGGATAATAATAAGGTAGAGGTCAGCACCCCTGCTTATATCGCCAAAAGGGTGGAAGCAAAACTTGCCGAATTCGTCCGTGAGCGTGCGAATGTCAGACCCGGCGACCTCACTTACGGTGTCTACCGCCGGAATGTCTATGTAAAATTCTATGCGAACCATTGCGCAGTCTGCTGGAACTGGAATGACGGTGAGTATGTGGAGGATGAGGTTTATTATGTGGACTATCCCAATCCCGCCCAGAGCCGGGAATATGTACAGCAGGTCAAAACAGCAGTGCTGGCGATCCGTAACCCGGAATTCACGATTCAGCCGGATGCAAGAGTGATCTTCCGCAAAACGGAGAGCAGTATTATCATGTAAAAAACAAAAAAGCAAAAAAATAAAAAAAGTACTTGCATTTTTAATGGTTCTCCATTATACTATGCAAGTACTGCTTTTGTGGCTGATTGGTCAAGCGGTAAAGACGTCGCCCTCTCACGGCGAAAACAGGGGTTCGATTCCCCTATCAGCTGCTTTTTGAAAATTGTAGAAATTTTTCAAAAAATACTTGCAATTTTCAAATAAATGTATTATACTGAACAAGGTTCGTAAGTAACCTATGGCTGATTGGTCAAGCGGTAAAGACGTCGCCCTCTCACGGCGAAAACAGGGGTTCGATTCCCCTATCAGCTGCTTTTTGAAAATTGTAGAAATTTTTCAAAAAATACTTGCAATTTTCAAATAAATGTATTATACTGAACAAGGTTCGTAAGTAACCTATGGCTGATTGGTCAAGCGGTAAAGACGTCGCCCTCTCACGGCGAAAACAGGGGTT
>CAVJMX010000052.1:2208-18682 GCA_963650795.1 Bacteroidales bacterium H4 | reverse complement strand
CTGCCCATATGACACATTATAGCATAGATTCCATGATATTACAATTTTTGTTGCTTGACTTTTCCGAAGGTTATTTTATACTGAAATCAGTACAAATGAGGAGGAAAAACCATTGAAAGTAATTACGAAGATGGAACTTCAGCCGGACATGGTGCTGGGCGAGGATATTCAGGATCAGGATCGTGTGATCTACCCTGCCGGTACTACCGTGACTCCACAGATCATTGAAAAATTAAAGCGGTATACTCTGGTGTGTGTCACCATCATGGAAGATATGGATTTTGCCACGACCCATTACGAAAAAATCCGTTTTGACTCTAATTTTAAGGCATTTGAACGTGCCTACCCCATTTTTCTTGGGGAATACAAGCTGGCAATGAAGCAGCTGCTCATCATGGGCAGGAAACCTGCAGATATTGTTCTGCTTACCATTTATAAGGAACTGTATTATTATATTTCTTCCGGTTCCGCACTTTTGGATTACCTATACAATCTGATGCCAAGCGAGGACGAACTTACCTATACTCAGGGTCTGAATGCCGCTCTGCTGGCAGGTGCCTTTGCTGACTGGCTGTCTATGTCGGAGGAAGAGAAAAATACACTGATCCTCTGCGGCTTCTATTATGATATCGGCAAGCTACAGCTGCCCTACGAACTGCTGTGGAAGCCCGGGAAACTGACGGATGAGGAATTCAAAGTCATCAAGACACATCCGGTCGTCGGTTATACCACCGTCCGGAACCAGGATCTGAACGAACATGTAAAAAATGCAGTAATCATGCATCACGAGAGACTGGATGGCAGCGGTTATCCCTATCATATGACCGGACAGAAAATCGACGTATATGCCAGATATATGGCAATCATTGATGCCTATATCGCCATGGCTTCTCCCAGAACCTACCGCAATGCACTGACACCGTTACAGATTCTGGGGAATTTTGAAAAAAGTCTGGATAAATACGATGTGGAACTGTTAATGCCGATTATGAAGAGAATTGCGGATGCGCAGATCGGCACGAATGTGCAGCTAAATGACGGAAGCATCTGGGAGGTTCTGATCATTCACCCCACCAAGTTCTCCCGTCCAATTTTGAAAAACGATAAGAACGAATTCGTAGATCTCTTACAGAGAAAAAATTTGGAAATCGTGAAAAATGTATAATTGCATATACGCTAAGAAGCGGGAATAATCAATTCATCCATTGATTATTCCTTTTTCTTTCCTGATATTCCGCATATGCCTTTTCCAGAATCTGCTTCTCGTTGGCGAATTTCAGCAGATGATATGCCTCATGATATTTATAGAACCCGGAATCCGCAAAATACTCTTCTCTCTGGGGCTTGCTGTAATAGCTGTCGGTACTCATCAGATACCAGTGTACTTCCTTCTCCACCACATCTTCCGGCACGGTAAAAGAATACTCGCTTCTTCCCACATAGTCTACGACAAAAGCTTTGGAGCCGCTCTCCTCTAAGACTTCACGCAGTGCGGTCTCTTCGTGAGTCTCTCCAGGTTCCACGGTTCCCTTGGGCAGGACCCAGCCTTCATATTTATTCTTTATGTTTTTATAGAGCAATAATATTTTGCCGCGAAAAATTACCACGCCGCCGCAGCTGGTCGCCTCTATCATGTTCTTTTATCCTCCGATCTTGCTATCTTACTGCTTTTCGCTGAAGTATGCATCAAAGATACGTCTTGCAATAGGTACTGCGTAATCGCCACCGCTTCCGGCACCTTCCACAATAATCGTCACGCAGACCTCCGGATCTTCCGCCGGAGCGAAGCCGGTAAACCATGCATGGCTGTCGCCCTTGACATTATTGTACTCAGCAGAACCGGTCTTACCCGCTGCGGTATAACTTAAGCCTTTTAACTTGGAAGCCGTACCTTCCTGTACCACATCCGTCATCAGCTGTTGTAAAATGGCAGCTTCGTCTTCTGTCATCAGACGTCCGTATTCCGACGCCTTAAAGCTTTTGATCACAGTACCCTCGTCATTCTCTACCCGGTCGATCACGTAAGGCTTCATGAGAACTCCGTCATTGGCGATGGCACAAGTGATCATATTCAGATGCATGGGGGTGATCTGGGTCTTGCCCTGACCGATGGAGGTCTGCATCATTTCGGCAGAAGATGTACTTTCGGATACCACTGCCGAACTTTTCGCATAGTTTAAGGTTAACGGCAGGTCTCTGTTGAACAGCAGATCGTTTAACGTCTCCTGAAAAGCATCCCGATCTAAGCTCATTCCGATATTTGCAAAGGAAGAGTTACAGGATTTAGCAAAGGATTTCTTGAAATCCACCTGTCCATGACTGGAGCCGTGGTAACAGCTGATCTTGCTGTCCCCCAGCCTAAAAGCTCCGTTACAGTTATAAGAATAATTCTGATACGTATCCGGATTCTCCTTGATGTATTCCAGTGCCGTGACAATCTTGAACGTGGAGCCCGGAGGATATAACCCTTGTGTTGCACGATTGAGCAGCACGGTACTGGAGTCATTGTCCACCAGATCATCCCAGATCTCCGGAATGGTATTCGGATCAAAATCAGGATGGGATACCATGGCGAGGATCTTACCGGTAGAGACCTCTGTTACAATAATGGCGCCCCGGTAGATATCCAGCTGATCATTTGCCACCTGCTGGATCTTCACATCCAGTGTGGTATAGACATTATCCCCCGGATTCTTTTTTCCGGCGGTATCATTTTTGACCTTATTGGTCAGAGAAGTATTCGTATTGATCAGATAATAATTCGCCAGTGCTTCCACACCCATTCTGCCCTGGGTGGAATAGCCCACAATATGAGCGAACAGATTCTTATAAGGATAATTTCTGGTCTCCTCTTCGTCCTCGTTCAGAATCGTCTCCGCCAGGACTTCCCCGTCCCTGGAATAAATGGAACCGCGGTAGTTCCGGGACAGCAAAATCTGTTGCCTGGAATTGTAACTGTTATTGATCATATCCTGCTCACTGGTGGCTACGAAATGTCCCAGATAGACCAGGAGGCATAAAAACAGTACGCCGATGCTTCCGGCGGACAGCCAGATTTCCCGCTGATTCCCCCTGCGCTTTTTGTCGGGAGTCTTTTTCGGGGATTTATTTTGCGTCTTATTATTTTCCACCTCTGCGCTCTCCTTCCTTCTGCAGTCGGATATAGATTCCCTGGATAATGAAGAACATGATCATTGTCGTCATCACCGAACTTCCTCCGTAACTGATAAAAGGAAGTGTCACGCCGGTCAGCGGAATGAATTTCGTACCGCCGCCTATGGTCAGGAAAATCTGGAAAATATACATAATGCCGATACCGTATACAATCAGCTGGTAAAATCTGTCATGAATCTTCACCGCGATACGCATCATCTCCAGGAAGCTGCTGACACAGATCAGGATCAGACACATACCGAAGATTACTCCCAGTTCCTCACAGATCGAGGAAAAGATAAAATCCGCCTCCACATAGGGGATCGCCGTAGGGTTTCCTTTTAGCAGCCCCATGCCGAACCAGCTTCCGCTGCCGATGGCGAACAGTGACTGGGTGATCTGATAACCTTTGTTATCAATATATTTCCAGGGATCCTGCCATGCCAGTACTCTGACCCTCACATGATCAAACAGCTGGTACGCAAGATACGAGGCAGCGCCTCCACCCACAATGCCCGCGAGAAGATACAGATAATTGCGTGTAGCCGCAAATACCACAAATACAAATCCCACAAAAAAGATCAGCGCACTTCCCAGATCCTTGGATACCACCAGAATCACCACATGTGCCCCAGCTATAATTGCCGTCAGGACCACTCGCCGGAAAGACACATTCTCCCATAAAGCTCCCGCCAGGAAAAACAGGAACAGTATTTTCACAAATTCCGAAGGCTGGAAAGTAATCCCTCCCAGGGAAAAAGAGATTTTGGAGCCGTGGGTCACTTCACCCAGAATTAGTACCGTGCCAAGCAGTGCGATTCCTAAGGTTGCATACAGCCATGTGATCTTTTTGAAAAAATGTATTTTCCCTAACAGATACGGTATCAGCAGGGAGAAAATCAGGGATACCAGGACGATCACATACTGTCGTATCGCTTTGTCAAAAGACAGTCTCGATACGATGCAGAGACCGATCCCCAAAAGCATACACATATTATTCAACAAAAGCTTGTTAATATTCTCGTAGATCAGCGATACCAACGTAATCGTCGCAAATAAAAAGATCAGAATAAAGGCGAAGAAAAACAGATACTGAAGGTCTCCGCTGGTAAGCGACAGATCCAGGAAACATAATACCTGCACCAGAAACATCAGAAAATCCTGCAGGATAAAAATCCCACGGTGTTTTTCTCCGGTCGGATACCGGAAGGTATAAAAACAGCTCGCTGTATACAAAGCCATAAAAAAGGCTATGAAATATTTGGATAATTCGATTACGTATTCCTGCATGAAGCAAAATACCTTTCTATCTATTCTACGCCACGTTTCTCGTGACCGGTGGTATACTCCGCAAAGGGCAGTTCCTTACGCACACCGCCGTAATACTGAAGGATCCGGAAGGTCTCCTCTTCCGTCTCCGTGGTAAAATCAAGCCGTCCCGTGACAAAGTGCCATTTCTCCATATCCTTATGCAGTGACAGTGGCACACTGTTATAGATCACATTAAAACAATGGGTACAATTGCGCACGACCGGGAATCTCTTGTGATACCGGTCGATCAGCTCTGTCACACCGTCCCCCTCATTGCTCCGGCATTTATCCAGGGTTCTGGTCACACAGTTGGCTGTAATCATCATGGGAATCCTGCCGTAGATCACCTTTTCCGTCGCTATCGAAGAATCTAAAATGTCTCTCTGCTCTGCAGTGTTAAGCTCTAACGGCAGGCAAAATCCATCCAGATACTGCATCCAGAAACCACAGCTTTCACGGTTCCACAGATAGAGACTGTGATCTCCGAGGATTTCTTTGCCGAACAGCTTCCATTGCCTGAGCAATCCGATATGCTCCATGCTTCCGGCGCGGAATCCCTGAATCTTTTCCCCATTCTCCAGTACAAAAGCATGCAATGACTTTAAGTACTGTGCATCTCTGAGGCGTAAGATCTTCGGCAACACGATCAGACAGGGAATCTGCCTGTCATAGATTTGCTGTAATTTCCCCCTTCCGGCTGCCGGATCCTTAAGGAGCAGATCCGCATCCAGATATAACCGAATCTCATAGGCATCCCTGTCGGTCCAAAATACCGATCTGCAAAAGCCCTTCCACTGCTCTTCTGTCTGCAGGGTGACTGCCAGTTTCTTCCGGGCAGGGGATATTTTCTTCCGAGAAGCGGCTGTCAGATTCTGTCCCGTCAGTCTTGCAGATTCTGTTCTCTCAAAGGCAAAACCGTTTGCCTGTATCTTCTCTGCTTCCAGTAGGGCAATGCCTCTTCTTCGCAGCTCATTGATGGCTTTTAACGGGTAAAACGCATTACTGCTCAGTTCCACATCTATCTTCCCCTCCAGGGAGAAGGAACTGTCTCCCAACTTACTTAACTGCTTTACGATATTTTCCTCTGAAATAGGCTGTCTGGAGGCTTCCTGTACAGGATCCCCCTTAACCGTAATACAGATATCGCCGCAGCATAACGTCAAAACTGCCGGCTCTCCGGTGATAAAACGTGCCGACATCTGTACCGGGAGTGTCAGCCTGTCTGTCAGATGCTCTTTCCGGATACGCTCTAACAAAGCTTCATCGCTTCCGCTGTACGCCGGGCTGTGCAGGGTCACCATTTCTTTACCGTTGTGCTTATGATAGTAACCATCCTGACGCTCACTGCGGATATACAGGCAGGAAAGCGCATGCATATCTTCCTTGGAGATCTTAAACGGTGCTTTCAGATCTTTGTAATATCTGTCAATATATTTGCGATAGATCGATGTAACGCCGGCAGCATATTCTGCCTTCTTCATCCGTCCTTCGATCTTAAAAGAATCGATTCCCGCCTCCAGCAGCTCCGGGATGGATTCTATGGTACACATATCCTTCAGGCTTAAGGGATAACATTCCTTCTGCCCTTTGCCACTGCTGTACGGCAGACGGCAGGGCTGTGCACAGCGTCCACGGTTACCGCTTCTGCCCCCTAAGATACTGCTGAAGAGACACTGTCCGGAATAACAGTAGCACATAGCTCCGTGAATAAAGCACTCGATCTCTAAACCGGTAGTTTCCTTGATCCTGCGGATCTCCTTAAGGCTAAGTTCTCTGGCAGGCACGACGCGGCAGGCACCCTGCTCTTTCAAAAACTCCGCACCGTATTCTCCGGTAATGGTCATCTGCGTACTTCCGTGTAATTCCATGCCCGGAAACTGTTCCCGGATATAGGAAAACACGCCCATGTCCTGGATGATCACGCCATCCAGACCTGCTGTATAATAAGGATTCAGATATTCATAAAGTTCGGAAAATTCGGATTCCTTCACCAGTGTATTGACCGTCAGGTATACCTTCCTGCCGAACAGATGCGCATACCGGATGCAGGCGATCAGTTCTTCTTCGGAGAAATTCTCCGCATAAGCTCTGGCTCCGAAACGATTTCCTCCCAGATATATGGCATCCGCACCGGCATGGATCGCACCGTAAAATGCCTCCGCATTCCCGGCGGGTGCCAAAAGTTCTACTTTCTTTGCTGCATTCATAGACTTCCTCTATTGCAAATAGCTGCCCGAAAACGGACAGCTATCAATTTACTTGTCTTTTAGTTCTGTCTCCAGACGAACAATTTTTTTCGCATCTTCATTCATCTGCTTCTGCAGTTCTTTTCCCTGCTTCTCCGCATTTTCCAGCTTGATCTGTGCAGAGATCAGTTCATGCTTCAGATCATACAGTTCCTTTTCCTTTCCCTGAAGTTCTTCTTCCAGGATGGCAATCTGTTTTTTCGCCTTAAAATAATCATCCGCAATGTTCAGCTGCAGCAGGACACTTTGTCTGTCCAAAGGTTGTCTGCGAAAGCTGTCCAGCTTCCCGTATTCGTTGATCTTATTGTTGATATAGGAAGCAATCTTCTGCATGTAATCTTCACTCTCATAGCCGCTCAAGGTGAATACCTTACCGCCTATGATTACTTCGGTATCTGTCTTCGGAGACATTTTAAACACCCCTCTTAACAATCTTTTGAAAACACAATATGTGCCATCTGTCAAAATGTATAATACAAGATTTATTATATATCAGATTATATAGAGTGGCAAGTAAAAAATAGACCGATTATCGTGCTGATTATAGCTTCAGTCCCAGGTGTCTGTAGGTCAGATCCGTTACTACACGTCCCTTAGGTGTTCTGTTTAGGAACCCGTTCTTGATCAGATAAGGTTCATAGACATCTTCAATGGTGCCGGCATCTTCTCCGATGGCAGCCGCCAGGGTATCCAGTCCTACCGGTCCTCCGTCGAATTTCTCAATAATCGTCACGAGAATATTACGGTCAATATGGTCTAATCCCATCTTATCCACATCCATGAGATCCAGTGCCGTCCTGGCGACTTCCTCCGTAATGACACCGTCGTATTTCACCTGGGCAAAATCCCGGACACGTTTTAAAATACGATTGGCAAGTCTGGGGGTTCCGCGGCTTCGTCTCGCCATCTCTTTTGCTCCGGCAGGTTCGATCTCCACATCAAGAATCCGGGCGGAATGCATGATGATCTGCTGCAATTCCTCTATAGTGTAGAATTCCAGATGATGGATCATGCCGAAACGATCCCGCAGGGGCGCTGTCAGAAGTCCGGCACGGGTCGTGGCGCCTACCAGTGTAAACTTCGGCAGTTCCAGGCGCAGCGATCTGGCACTGGAACCCTTGCCGATCATAATGTCGATACAATAATCTTCCATGGCAGGATACAGTACTTCCTCCACCTGACGGTTCAGGCGGTGGATCTCATCCACGAATAAGAGATCTCCCTCTTCCAGATTGTTTAAAATAGCAGCCATCTCGCCGGGCTTCTCGATTGCCGGTCCGCTGGTCACTTTCATGTGAACTCCCATCTCATTGGCAATGATTCCCGCCAGGGTCGTCTTGCCCAGTCCGGGTGGTCCGTAGAACAGTACATGATCCAGGGCATCTCCACGCTGCTTTGCCGCAGCAATATACACCTTCAGGTTCTCCTTGACCTTGGACTGTCCGATATAATCGTCCAATGTCTGGGGACGTAAGGATCCTTCCAGCTTGATATCTTCTTCTGTGATATTGGTCTCTATCATTCTTCTGGGCATAATCGTCGGTCTCATTCCTTAAAATAATTTTTTCAGTGCAGCTTTCAAAATAGCTCCGGAATCCATCGCTTCCACATCCTCGATGGCATTGACAGCCTTTAAGCTCTCAGCCTGTCCGTAGCCCAATGCCACCAGTGCCTCCACAGCTTCCTTTTTCTTCTCGCTGTCGATGTGCAGACTGCCTGCGGTCGCAATTCCCCCGGCACCGCCTGCGGCGATCTCCCGGGAGATCAGGGTATCATCGATGGAGATCTTATCCTTCAGTTCCAGGATCAGACGCTGTGCCGTTCTGGCACCTACTCCCGGTGCCTTGGAAATCGCCTTGGCATCCCCGGACATAATGGCAAAACGCAAAGAATCTGCATCCATGACAGACAGGATTGCCAGGGCTCCTTTGGGTCCGATGCCGCTGACCGTAATACATAATTTGAACATATCCAGATCGCTTCTGGAGAGAAATCCATATAATAAAAAGGCATCTTCCTTCACATAGGTATACGTATACAGTCGCACCTGCTCTCCAATCCCTGGGAGTCTGGATGCCGTATCCGCAGAGATCCTCACATTAATGCCAAAACCATTCATATCGACCACTGCATTATCTACCGTAACATCCTCCAAATAGCCATTCACATATGCAATCATTATCGTAAATCCTCGTCTTTCCCGCCGTGCAAACCATCCTTTGCAAAAAATCGGCTACGATATGATTATCATACCATAGCCGAACATATGTTTCAAGTAGTTTTAACTTTGGATCTGCTTTAGCTGATAGAACTCTCCCTTCAGTGCCATCAGTTCCTCGTAAGTACCATACTCCGTACAGTGTCCGTCGGCGATCACCGCGATTCTGTCGGCATCCCGGATGGTGGAAAGTCTGTGTGCAACGATAAAGGTGGTCCGCCCCTTGGTCAGATTATTCAATGCCTGCTGAATCAGTTTTTCGGAAATGCTGTCTAACGCCGAGGTAGCTTCATCCAACACGATCACCTTTGGATTCCGGATCAGTGCTCTGGCAATGGAGATACGCTGTCTCTGCCCACCGGATAATTTACCTCCGTGCTCTCCCACCATGGTATCGAGCCCCTTTGGCAGGGAGTCAATCAGATCCGCCAGATTGGCAGCTTTGATCACCTTCTGCAGTTCTTCTTCGGAGACATTTTCGCAGCCGTAGGTAATATTATCCCGGATCGTTCCGGAGAACAGAATCGAAGTCTGGGGTACCACCGCCAGATGCTTTCTGTAGGTACGCAGATCGATCTTGCTGATATCTTTTCCGTCGATCAGCACTTTCCCGCTCTCCGCCTGGTGGAAACCGATGACCAGATTTAAGATCGTCGACTTGCCGGCACCGGATTCTCCCACCAGTGCAATGGTCTCGCCCGCTTTCACATGGAGATTTAAGCGGTTCAATACATTGTGTTCGTTGTTCTTATAATGGAAGCATACATCCTCGAAGTCAAAGTTGCCGGTCACCTGCTCTAGTTTTTCCTTGCCCTCATTGTCTTCCACATCTTCGGATAAGAGTACTTCACCGATGGAATTGACGGATTCGATACCTTTTGCAATGGTAGGCAGCAGGGTAACGATGGAGGACACCTGATTGACCACCGTGGCAAAATAGCTCTGGTACAGTGTGATGTCACCTGCCTGGATCTTGCCGCCGATTGCCAGATATCCGGTAAATGCCAGACAGATCACCTGGAAGATCTGGAATACCGCCCAGCCCACCGAGCCGAACAGTGCCTGGATCAGATCCAGTTTGTAGCCCTTCTCTGCCACAGCAAAGAGCTGTCCGCTCATTTTTTCGACCTCTTCGTCCTCCAGGGCATGGGCTCTGGTCACCGGTACCAATTCCACCATCTCCATGACTCTGGCGGAGGTCTCTTCCATCTCCTTACGGAACTCGGTGTTTCTCTTCTTCATAATATTTCGGAAGGTCACCATGGTGATTGCCGCCACCGGGGTGGTCAGCAGGAAAAATACGAATACGATACGGCTTTTGCTGATGGTGACCACCAGTGCCACGCCGATGTTCAGGGCAATATTCAAAATACTTAAAAACAGCTGTGTGGAAAGCCCCTCCACCGCTTCCACGTCACGCATGATCTTGGACTGCAGTCGCCCGGACTGGGTCTCCACATGGTACGAAATAGATAACTGCTGGAGTTTCCGTATCAGTGCTTTCCGAAGTCCGGTCTCTGCATAGCGGGTCGCCAGACTTTTATAGGAGGTATACAGGTAGTTCATGGGAATATTTAACAGGATCAGTCCAACTTCCAGAATACTGTAATAAATAATATTCCGAAAAGTATCCGGATTGTGTGCCGTCACATCATTGATGATATTCGCAGTAATGATGGGCAATACCCAGACACAGGCATGCTTCGCGAAAAAACAGATCACTGCCATGATGAATTTATGATAATTCCCCTTATACAGATGTACTAACGTCCACAGGGGATGTCCCTGATTGTTCCGATAGCATTCGATGAACCAGCTTTCGGTGTCCATCTTTTTTCTGGGGGATGTTTTCGCTTCAAAGTCTCTCATGTTTGTACGATACCTTTCCCATTCATTTACTTTTCTTATTCTAGCGCAATTAATATGTGTTTTCCAGTCCATTTTTGCGATTTTCTGTTATAAATGACTGTTTTTTTGTTAAAATAAGGCTGTGTCAGAACTTTGGATTCCAACACAGCCTGTTTATCATAGCATTGAATTTTTACGACCGATTCGTTGCTGTAATTAGTTGTTGATCAACTTATCGTTCTCATTGTTCCAGCTGTAAAGCTTACGAATCTCTTCGCCCACCTTCTCGGAAGGATGCTCGGAAGCCAGCTTTCTCATAGCCTTAAAGTGAACCTGCTTGCCTGCGGGAGACATATCTAACAGGAACTCCTTGGCGAAGGTACCATCCTGAATATCGGACAGGATCTTCTTCATGGTCTTCTTGGTCTCTTCGGTGATCAGCTTAGGTCCGGTGATGTAGTCACCATATTCAGCAGTATTGGAAATGGAATATCTCATTCCTGCGAAACCACTCTGGTAGATCAGATCTACGATCAGCTTCATCTCATGGATGCACTCGAAGTATGCATTTCTGGGATCGTAACCAGCCTCAACCAGTGTCTCGAAACCAGCCTGCATAAGAGCACATACACCACCACACAGAACTGCCTGCTCGCCGAACAGATCGGTCTCGGTCTCGGTTCTGAAAGTAGTCTCCAGAACGCCTGCTCTTGCGCCGCCGATGCCAAGTGCATAAGCCAGTGCCAGATCCTGAGCCTTACCGGTAGCATCCTGCTCTACAGCGATCAGACAGGGAACACCCTTACCTGCCTGGTACTCACTTCTTACGGTATGTCCGGGTCCCTTGGGAGCGATCATGGTAACATCGACGTTCTTAGGAGGCACGATACATCCGAAATGAATGTTGAAACCATGTGCGAACATCAGCATGTTGCCCTCTTCCAGATTGGGCTCGATGTCGTTCTTGTACAGATCAGCCTGCTTCTCATCGTTGATCAGGATCATGATGATGTCAGCACGCTTTGCAGCTTCTGCAGCAGTAAATACTTCAAATCCCTGTGCCTCAGCCTTTGCCCAGGACTTGGAGCCCTCGTACAGACCGATGATAACATGACATCCGGAATCCTTCAGGTTCAGTGCATGTGCATGACCCTGGCTGCCGTAGCCGATAATTGCGATAGTCTTACCCTCTAATAAAGAGAGATTACAATCTTCCTGATAAAAAATCTTTGCCATTTTCTTCTCCTCCGTTATGAGACTTAAAATTTATAACTGATAGGGATGTTCCCTAGAGCTAACAAGTTGATTTTACTGCTAATCCTCAATATAAGTAACGTTCTCAATACCTCTGCCGAGACCTGTAATACCGGTTCTGGCAAGTTCCAGTACCTCGTACTCTTCGGTAAAACGCTGGATCAGAGCGTTGACTTTGCTGTGATTACCGGTGAATTCCACGATCAGGTTCTCCGCACCTACATCAATGATCTTCGCACGGAAATTGTTGGCAAGAAACTCTACTCCCTGACGGATCTCCAGGCGCTTCTCGGGATCTACCTTGACCTTGACCAGTACCAGTTCACGGTACACGCTGTCGTCCGGATCCAGTTCCTTAATATCCCGGACATCCACAAGCTTTCCTACCTGCTTCTCGATCTGTTCCAGAATATCGTCATCTCCCGATGTCACAATGGTGATTCGTGTAAAACGGGGATCTGCCGTCACACCTGCCGTAATACTTTCAATGTTATAACCGCGTCTGGAAAACAGACCGGAAATACGGCTCAGTACGCCGGATGTGTTGTCAACCAACAGTTGAAATACTTTCTTCTGCATGAATTATCTACCATACCTTTCGTATTTCTGCAGCTGCCTGTCCTATGCGGAGTAGCAACTGCATTCTTAATATAGCAAGATGCCTGCATAATGTCAATTAGTGAATTTAATATTATGATTGATGTATTTTAATCGTCATTTTCGGTGCATTTTGATAATGCAAGGGTTCCCGTTCTTGCTACTTCGACAATACTGATGGTCTGAAGCATCTTAATCAGTGTGTCGATTTTCTCCGGAGCATCACAAATCTGCAGCATCATAAAGTGTTTTGACATATCTACGATCTCCGTTTTCATAATATCACATATTTCTATGATATCCCTACGATTATTCTTGTTATATTTAACCTTTAATAACATCAGTTCCCGGGTATAACACTGCTCCTGGGATAACGTTTTTACTTTAATGACATCCAGTTTCTTGTTTAACTGCTTTTCAATCTGCTCCAGGGTACGTTCGTCGCCGGAACTCACAATAGTCATACAGGATACTGCATGATCATCGGTCTCTCCTACAGCAAGACTGTCAATATTAAAGCATCTTCGGGAGAACAGACCGGCTACCTTGCACAGGACACCGGAACGGTTCTCTACCAGTACGGAATATATTCTCTTCATTTTATGTCCAGCCCCCTTTGTTATTTCACCAGATCCATGGGATCGATCATGCACTCTAACAACATGGTATTATCCTCTGCCAGGAAAGCATCCAGCACCTCATCCACGTGCTCCATATTGTCAAGGCGTAAGTACGGAATGTCATAGGCTGCGGACAGTTTTTCCAGATCCGGGCTTCCGGACAGATCCACCACGGAATAATGATCCTTGTAAGTATAATGCTGGTATTCTCTTACCATACCGAGATAATTGTTCTTCAGTACGATGATCTTCACCGGGATATTATGCTGCCTGATGGTAGCTAATTCCATCATGGACATCTGAAAAGAGCCGTCACCGCATACGGCAATGACCTGCCTGCCCATAGCGGCTGTCTTGGCACCCATGGCTGCCGGAATGGAATAGCCCATGGTTCCCATACCGCCGGAGGTTAAGAACTTCCCTTTTTTCACAATGTGATAGCCGCAGGACCAGATCTGGTTCTGTCCCACATCCGCTACATAGACACCGTCCTCCTGCATCTTCTCGGAAAGTCTGGTGATAAATGCGGCAGGATCCACGTAATCGGGATTGGGAGTTCTCTTTTTGCCCATGGTGGAGCGATACTCATTCAGCGTAGCGATCCATTCCTCATAATTGCAGCTAAACTCTTCTTTCTTAAAATCCTGGAAAATATGCTTTGCATCACCTACCAGGGGAATGGAAGGACCGGCATTTTTACCGATCTCTGCAGGATCCACGTCAATGTGTACCAGTACTTTGTTCCGGGTAATGAGATCCGGCTGGCTGACCGCACGGTCTGCCACTCTGGCACCTACCATGATCAGCAGATCCGATTCGTTCATGGCACGGTTGGCGTAAGCCTTGCCGTTATTGCCCACCATTCCGTAATAGAGGGGATGTTCGGTCGGCATGACGCCGATGCCCATCATGGTGGATACTACGGGGATACCGTGTTCTTCCGCGAAGCTGCGCAGATCTCCTTCTGCCTCACTGAGCAGCACGCCGCCTCCGGCACAGATAATGGGACGTTTTGCCTTTTCCAGTTCTTTGATCACTTTTTTGATCTGTACAGCATGTCCCTTGACCGTAGGTTTGTAAGTACGCAGATTCACTTCTTCCGGGTAATGGAAGTTCTTGATCACCGCATTCTGGATATCGATGGGAATATCGATCAGCACCGGACCTTTTCTTCCGGTGTTGGCAATATAAAACGCCTCTTTAAATACTCTGGGAATATCGTTTACGTTTTTCACCAGATAGCTGTATTTTACAAAAGATTCCACGGCGCCGGTAATATCCGCTTCCTGGAACACATCACTGCCAAGCAGCTCACTGCTCACCTGACCGGTAATACAGATCAGCGGAATACTGTCTGCAAACGCGGTGGCGATACCGGTGATCACATTGGTGGCACCGGGGCCGGAAGTCACCGCACACACGCCGGGTCTGCCGGTCATACGCGCCACACCGCTGGCGGCATGGGCAGCATTCTGTTCTGTACGAATCAGCACTGTCTTAATCTCAGAATCCAGAATACTGTTGAAAAAAGGACATATGGCAACCCCGGGATATCCGAATACCGTACTTACCCCTTCGGCTTCCAGACATTTAATAATCGCATCTGCTCCAATCATTTTGCTTTACTCCTTTATTTATACTCAGAAAATCCTTTACTCCATCAGACTTTTTGCAAGTTTCACAGCATCCGCCGCATCCTTGGAATAGCCGTCCGCTCCGATCTCATCGGCATATTCCTGGGTGATCACAGCGCCGCCGATAATAATTTTGGCGGTAATGTCTTCTTCCTTAGCTGCTGCTACGATCTCACGCATTCTCTGCATGGTCGTAGTCATCAGTGCAGACAAAGCGATGAACTCCGCGTGGTGTTCCTTCGCAGTCTCTAAGATTTTCGCCTGGGGCACATCTTTTCCCAGGTCAATTACATGGAATCCGTGATTTTTTAACATCAGTGCTACCAGATTCTTGCCGATATCATGAATATCGCCTTCCACGGTGGCAATGACTACCACAGGCATTTCTTCTCCGTCATTTCCGGTCTGTAACAGCGGTTCCAGCACTTCGATGGAATTCTTCATCGCCTCTGCGCTGGCAATTAACTGCGGCAGGAAATATTTCCCCTGATCGAAGTATTCACCCACCTGATTAATGGCAGGCAGCAACACCTGATTTAACAGTTCCGCAGGCTTCTCTCCGCTGTCTAAGGCTTCTTTCGTGATCTTCACGATGCCGTTACGGTTCCCCTTAAGAACTGCAGTCTTCAGTTTCTCCTGCATTTCATTCCCATGTGCAGTACTGTCAGCTGCGGCTTTCTGTTCCGGGGCGAGCGTGCCATCAGAGACAGCCCCAGACGTCCCCTGCTGTTCTAACAGTGCCAGTTTTTTCGCCAGTGCCGCTTCTTTTTCTTCTCTGCGTTCCTTCACACCGCCGGCATATTCAATATACTTCAGTGCCGCTTCGTCTTTGTTCAGCAACAGATCCGTAGCCAGTGCGCAGCTCATTAACAGTTCCTGAGAAGGGTTGGCAATCGCCATGGTCAGTCCCGCCTGGATCGCCAGCGTTAAGAATGCGGTATTGACAAAGCTTCTCTCCGGCATGGCAAACGAAATATTGGATAGACCGCAGATAGTTGCGAATCCATTTGCCTTGCAATACCGAATCGTCTCTAAGGTCTCCAAGGCTGCCTTGGGATTAGCGCCTACCGTCGCCACCAGTCCATCCACCACGATGTCTTCCTTACACATACCGAGGGAAACAGCCCTATCGTAGATTTTGTGAATGATCTCTTTTTTCTCATCAATGTCCTTTGGCAGTCCCGCGTCCGACAGCGGCAGCAGGATAAACATAGCGCCGTATTTTGCTACAATGGGAAGCAGTTTTTCAAATTTTTCTGTCTCCAGGGAGACGGAATTGACCAAAGCCCTTCCCGGATAATTACGAAGGGCAGCTTCTAAGACTTCCACATAACTGGAGTCCAACGACAGCGGCAGATTTGTCACACCGCTTACTTCCTCCAGTGCCCGCAGCATGCTTGCTTTTTCATCGATACCGCTCATGCCCATATTGATGTCCAGTACTTTGGCTCCACAGGCTTCCTGCTCTTCGGCGAACTGAATTACTTTCTCAAAGCTGCCGTCCCGTAACTGTGCCTGCAGCGCTTTTTTACCGGTAGGGTTGATGCGCTCGCCCACGACGAAAAATCCGTCATTCAGTCCGAAGCTGTGGGT
>CAVJMX010000052.1:0-2198 GCA_963650795.1 Bacteroidales bacterium H4 | reverse complement strand
AGCCTCCGTACCGAAGCGGTCATGGATCTGTCTGATAAATTCCGGTGTTGTTCCGCAGCAGCCTCCTAAGATCGTAGCTCCGGCATTGACCAGTACTTCCATCTCTTCCGCAAACTCTTCTGCCTCCATATTATAACAGGTATTGCCGTCCTCATCCAGGAAAGGCAGTCCGGCATTGGGCTTGGCAATGACAGGGATCCGGGTATGGGATACCATATCGGAAATAATCGCTTCCATCTGGGCAGGTCCGGTGGAACAGTTAGCTCCGATGGCGCTGGCACCCAGGCTTTCCAGCACGATAGCTGCGGTCTTCGCATCCGTGCCAAACAAAGTTCTGCCGTCTGCCTCGAAGGTCAGGGTAGCGATCACCGGCAGGTCACAGACTTCTTTTGCAGCAATTAACGCTGCTCTGGTCTCCGCCAGGCTCATCATGGTCTCTACCACCAGCAGATCTGCTCCGGCATCCACCAGGAACCGGATCTGTTCTTTGTAGATATCGATCAGTGTTTCCAGTTCCATTTTCCCCATGGGCTTTAACTGTTCACCGGTCATAGTGATATCTCCGGCTACCAGTACCGTATGTCCCGGGGTACTTGCTGCCGCTTCTTTGGAGATTGCCACCAGCTCACCGATCATGGAAGCCATATTTTTTTCCAGATGATATTCTGCCAGCTTGATGCGGTTTGCGGTAAAAGTAGGTGCATACAGAATATTGGTACCCGCCTGCACATAATCCTTCTGCAGTTGCAGCATCACGTCCTTATGTTCCAGAATCCACTGCTCCGGGCACACGCCGGAGGGCATTCCCGCCTTTACCAGATTCGACCCTGTGGCACCGTCCAGATATAAGATATGATCTTTACTTAACGTAATAAATTCTTCGTTTGTCATAGTTCTCTTTTCCTGTATCTTGATTCTTTTAATCATACCACAATGTCCTTCTAATCGTAAAGGGGACGTTTTAACATTATAAGGTTGCGCAAAACGGCATAATATGATAAATTTTTATGTGGATCAAATGATTTGGAGGGATATTTATTTTGAAAAATAAAATACTTGCTATTACAGCCGGAGTATTGACTGCGCTGGTACTGACCGCTTGCGGAAAGGATCCCCAGCTGACACAGTTCCGGGAAGAAATCGATGCTTTTTGTACTGAAATCTCCGATATTGACACTGCCATCAATAACGTGAATGCTGAATCTGATAATGCAGCAGATGAGCTTTTAGGATATCTGGATCAGCTGAATCAGGATTTTCAGGATTTTGCCGCATTGGATTTCCCTACGGAATTCGATTATCTGGAGAGTATGGCAGATGAAGCCAGCGAATATATGACCACTGCCGTAGAAAATTATCATGATGCTTTCAGTAACGGCGGCTACAATCAGCTCACTGCCGATTACGCCAAGGAGAACTACGCCAGAGCCTACAAACGTATACAGATCATCATCACTTTCCTTCACGGTGAACAGCCGGAGGATGTCAATCTGACGACCGAGGAATCTGCTACAGATACTTCTTCCGCCGAATAATTTAGAAAAAAAAAGCCCCGTGCCATGTGCACGGGGTTATTTTTGTCTGTTATTATTTTAAAATCTTGATCTGACCGATCAGGGGAACTTCCTTCTCCTCTTCCTTGCAAGCATATATCAGCCCCATTACCCAACATACTAACAGGAAAATGCTCAGGATAGTGCCAACAATATCGCCTACGTATGGAATAACGCGGATGATGCTTGCAACCAACTGTGCTAAGAAAATAACCAGAGCCTGGTTGATGTGGAACTTAGCGCCCTCTTTGTCGCCTGCGCAAAAAGCAATAATCAGGCCGATCCAAGTGATGTAAGCGACAATACCTGTAGTTTTTTTATTCATGTTTTTCTCCCTCTGCACTTTTGTGCTTTAAAATATTCTGTATATGAAAATCCAAAATACAGTCATAATGTAATATGAAAACCGAGAAGCAATATATTTTTAAAAATAAAGTTCACTATCATGATTGCTAACGCTGCATACAGATGCCATTCGTGAAACTTCCACCCCCGTATCCTGCCAAAATGTAATCTGGCCAGAGTCTGGGTCAGCATGAATCCTCCCAAAATAATAACCGTATACATCACCAGTGGATGATACCACACCGCCATCAGGAAATGACCGTGAAGCAGTGCACTTACCGCTCTGGTACCGCCACAGCC
>CAVJMX010000051.1:0-18770 GCA_963650795.1 Bacteroidales bacterium H4 | reverse complement strand
ACATCGGGACATTTTCCCTTGTGGTATATTAGGACATTATCATAAATGGTTCATATAAAGAACTGCAGGAAAATAAAAAGGTTATTTACAACGGACAATTCTTATGGTATATTGGAACAGTATGATTAGCCGATGCTCAGATTACGGACACTCCGACCTTAGTCTTGGTATCCGGCGTTTAAAAAACAGGAGGAAAAAGAAATGATTTCTAAGGAAAAGAAAACAGCCATCATGAACGAGTACGCAAGAACCCCCGGTGACACCGGTTCACCTGAGGTACAGGTAGCAGTCCTGACCGCAAGAATCCAGGAGCTTACCGAGCATCTGAAGGAGAACCCCAAGGATCATCATTCTCGTCGTGGTATGCTGAAGATGGTAGGTCAGAGACGTGGTCTTCTGGAGTACCTGAAGAAGAAGGATATCGAGAGATATCGTGCATTAATCGAGAAGCTTGGCTTAAGAAAATAATGCTGACTGGTGAGCGGGGTCTGCCGATTACATCGGCGCTCCGCTTCTCTTGTTTCTCATTAAGGTAACATACGGGATGGAAGCGAGCCCCGAGACCGCTGAAAAGGTTATGATGTGTGTGGATCGCAGCGTGATTTTTTCAGTAGTTTCGGTAATCCTCCGGACCGTAGAACAATAATTTATATCGCATAAGATAAATCCGATGCGATGGATAGGAGGAATTTATGTATCAAAGTTACAAGATGGATCTTGCAGGCAGACCTTTAGTCGTTGATATCAACCGCGTAGGTAAGCAGGCAAACGGATGTGCATTCATGCACTATGGTGATACCACTGTTCTCTGTACCGCAACCGCTTCCGAGAAGCCCAGAGACGGTATCGATTTCTTCCCTCTGAGTGTAGAGTACGAAGAGAAAATGTACGCTGTGGGTAAGATTCCCGGCGGTTTCAACAAGAGAGAGGGCAAGGCAAGTGAGAACGCTATTCTGACCAGCCGTGTCATCGACAGACCTATGCGTCCCCTGTTCCCTAAGGATTACCGTAATGACGTAACCCTGAACAACATGGTAATGAGTGTAGATCCCGCATGTCGTCCCGAGCTGGTAGCTATGATCGGTGCAGCTATCGCTACCTGCATTTCCGATATTCCTTTCGATGGTCCCTGCGCTATGACCCAGGTAGGTATGATCGATGGAGAGTTCGTCATCAACCCCAGCCAGGAGCAGTGGAAGAAGGGTGACCTGAATCTGACCGTTGCTTCCACCAGAGAGAAAGTCATCATGATCGAGGCAGGAGCCAACGAGATCCCCGAAGCTACCATGATCGAAGCTATCTACAAGGCTCACGAAGTGAACCAGACCATCATTGCTTTCATCGACAAAATCGTAGCAGAAGTAGGCAAGAAGAAGCATGAGTACACCAGCTGTGCAGTGCCCGCTGAAATGTTCGAAGCTATGAAGGGGATCGTATCTCCCACTGAGATGGAAGAAGCAGTATTTACCGATGACAAGCAGACCCGTGAGGAGAACATCCGCGTGATCACCGACAAGCTGACCGAGGCTTTCGCTGAGAACGAAGAGTGGCTGGCTATCTTAGGTGAGGCTGTATACCAGTATGAGAAGAAGACCGTTCGTAAGATGATCCTGAAGGACCACAAGCGTCCCGATGGTCGTGCGATTACCCAGATCCGTCCTCTGGCAGCAGAGGTAGACATCATCCCCCGTGTACATGGTTCCGCTATGTTCACCCGTGGACAGACACAGATCTGTAACGTATGTACTCTGGCACCTCTGTCCGAGCAGCAGAAGATCGACGGTCTGGATGAGAACGAAGTAAGTAAGAGATATATGCATCATTATAACTTCCCTTCCTATTCCGTAGGTGAGACCAAGCCTTCCCGCGGACCCGGAAGACGTGAGATCGGTCACGGCGCTCTGGCTGAGAGAGCCCTGATCCCTGTACTGCCCAGTGAGGACGAGTTCCCTTATGCAATTCGTACCGTATCTGAGACTTTTGAATCCAACGGATCCACCTCCATGGCTTCCACCTGTGCATCCTGCATGTCCCTGATGGCAGCAGGCGTACCCATCAAGAAGATGGTAGCAGGTATCTCCTGTGGTCTGGTAACCGGTGAGACTGACGATGATTTCGTTCTGTTAACCGATATCCAGGGACTGGAAGACTTCTTCGGAGATATGGACTTTAAGGTAACCGGTACTACCGAAGGTATTACCGCTATCCAGATGGATATTAAGATCCATGGTCTGACCAGACCTATCGTAGAAGGCGCTATTGCAAGATGCCGTGATGCAAGACTGTTCATCATGGATACCTGCATGAAGCCCGCTATCTCTGCTCCCAGAACAGAGGTTGGCAAGTACGCTCCTAAGATCATCTCCATTCAGATCGATCCCGACAGAATCGGTGATGTAGTAGGTCAGCGTGGTAAGACCATCAACGAGATCATTGCACGTACCGGCGTGAAGATCGATATCACTGATGACGGTAAGGTATCTATCTGCGGTACTGACAAGGAAATGATGGACAAGGCTCTGGAGATGGTGAAGATCATCACCACTGACTTCGAGGAAGGTCAGATCTTCAAGGGCAAAGTAGTCAGCATCAAGGAGTTCGGTGCATTCATCGAGTTCGCACCCGGTAAGGAAGGCATGGTACACATCTCCAAGATTGCCAAGGAGAGAATCAACCGTGTAGAAGATGTCCTGACACTGGGCGATGTAGTTACTGTAGTATGCCTGGGCAAGGATAAGATGGGCAGAATCAGCTTCTCTATGAAGGATGTAGCTCAGCAGTAAGCTGAGAGAAGAAAGAAAACCGCTGTGGGCGCAAGCCTGCAGCGGTTTTTGATTAATGAAGAATCCCTGTAGCCTGCATTGGGGCTAAGAACCGTAGACCCGCGCGTGCTTTAGCACGATTCGCTTACGGACGCAGACCGTAGCGGTACATAAGCGAGGAAAGTACCCTCACTAAGTACCGACGGCTGCTTAGAGTCTGCTTGTCCTTACCCCAGCTGCGGGCTACTGTTTTTCTAAATCACCTTAAACTGGTTAAAATAGTAGAAAAAAACGGTTTGAGAAAGGATTCTTTTATGTAATGGAACATTTTCCGCAATTATAGTAAAAACAAATCTGTTTTAAACCCCAAATTTTACTATTGTCTGTTAATTGGTTGATTTTAGTAAAATTATAAAAAGAATAACTTTTCTGGGTGGATTTTAGAATAACTATTTACCTAACTGGAGAGTTAGTGAAGCAGAGCCACGAACGCCCACGGCGGATGAAACATCCTTCCTCGATGTACGGTCTCCCGGTGGGAATTTTCTGACGAAAAGTGAGTAGCGGTTCTAATCCGTACGGGCACGGCTCCAGTTGCCATCCATGGCAACGTCCGCCTGTCGCGAACGTCCTGTTCGCTCCACCCTGATTTTCAACACTTTTCGAGAAAATGTCACCACCTCCCGACAAACATCCTCGGAAGGACATTCCGTCCACCGTGGGCGTTTTGTACTTCAAAGTTTTTTGAACAGAGCTCTTTCAATGTCGGAGGGCACGGCAAGACTTTTTTCTATCTCGCGTGTCCATGATTATGAAGGAAAAGGGCACATGAAAGCTGGCACCAACCTACTGTACCCTCGATAGTTGTAAAAACGGGCATGATGGACCTATATATAGCTCTTTGCACCCTTATTGTAGAAATAAATGGGCATGAAATGACTTGCTAAGAGCATCTATGCCCATTTTCTCAAAATAAGAGGGCACAGTTATGCTTAAGTAAGCCAACTGTACCCATGGCTTATTTAAAAACGCCAGTAGCCCCAATGTGGGCTACGCGATTCTTCACTTACTTTCTATTTACGGTACTTCCTCGGTAATCAATTCCGCCCACGCTACAGCGAATCCGGCGCGGTGTGCCACTCTTTGGGAGGCAATGTGGGACATGCTTGTTCCGTAATAAGGAACAGTTCCATGGGCAAGAATATCCTGTGCCAAAAGTCTTACGAGGGTAGAACCCACATGCATGCTCCTGGCGTGGGAATCTACATTAATGCCAATCTGCCAGAACAGAGGACTGTCAGCACTGGCACCTGCCATCCCCAGAATCTCACCATTTTTGACTGCAGCAATACCCAGAACATCCGGGGCATCCGGATCAAAAGCAAAAGCCTCATCAAAGCGGCTATCCCCGCGGAATTGCAGAATATTATTCTGATCGTATCGTACCAGATCAAAAGCACAAGACTCAGGCAATCCCGAAGAAACAATAGCAGAAGAGATTGCAATATCACTTTCCGGCAGATAAAAGGGGTGTGCTTGCGCAATACGGAAGTGAAACGGAACCAGCAGTTCCTCTATTTCCCAAAGCCTTTTTACATCAAAAAACCATTCTCCGGTCACATTGGCATAGCGTTTTCTACATTCTGCAATAATTTCTTCCGAACCGGTAATTAATAATTTCCCATTGACGACAGCAATCTTTAATCCATAGACAGAGCCTTCCTGAAAACGGCGGCGCCCTTCCAGTGGAACATAAATTGTAAAATGATTCTGCGAATCCATTACATCTGTGGGGCTGCAGCAGTAATCAAGTGCCAGCTGGCGGGATAACTCTTTCTGATACATGTTAACTCCTAACTCTGCGGCTGCCATCCCTTCATCACGCGCTCTACGGTGTACTCGGCAGCCTCTTCTTCAGTCAGCTGATGGGAGAAGTCTGCGCGGGTAGCGGGGGAAGCACCGGGACCGTAGGAAGCGTATTCTCCGTAATAGAAGTGATCGTGGGGCTTGTTCCAGTCCTGCCAGCCGGCGGGATGGATGTGTTCCCCAAGTTCACAGTGTAAATATACGGTCTTCGCCCATTCTCTCCAGGGACGTCCCAGATAGATGGAATGGGGAGGACAGTCGCTTGCTAACTTACATTCATGCAGGACATAGCCGTAGGGCTCCTCCTTCGGCGTGGAGGCTGCGGTCACATAGCCGTAGATTGTCTCAGTATCCGGGCTCTCCGGCGGAATACGGTCTCCGGGAAGCTTGGAGTAGATCGTGCAGTGCTCAAACCAGGCGATGCCGCTGCCGAAGATAAAATCCACATCTCCCTGAATATAACAATTTTCATAATAATGGCGTCCCAGGGTGCGGGGCTTGAATTCTCCGGGACCCTTGAAGCCTCCGGGCTGCGCCTCTTTTAACGGCAGGGGCGCATCAAAGATCGTATCCTGGCTGCCCAGAAACCGGCAGTCATAGAAGGCATTGCGGTCACCGTCCACATAGACCGCCAGAGCCTGTCCTACCGTATGACCGAAGCCGGAATCGTTCTGAAAAGTCAGATGCCTTGCAGTGAAATCATGAGTGTCGATCCGGACAGAAGCTGTGCGGAAGGTTCCGCGCTTATCCCCTTCGGGCATGACATCGGATGCGGCATCGCCGTAGACCAGTATCGTATCTTCACAGCCGGCGCCCTCAAAAGTGACATTCGGTCGTGTGATCACTAATTTTTCCCGGTAAACGCCTTTGCCGATATGCAGGATCACCGGCGGCAGATCCGAAGCGGGAGTCGGGAACTGCTTTTCCGTCTCTGTAGCAGAGTTCTCCGGCAAGGAAGCCAGTGCTTCACCGATGGTGGGAAAAGAAGAGTGGGAAAGGGTATCGCCCGGCGTATTTGCCGCATTTACCGGATTTACATAAAGATGAATAGTATTTGACATGAAAGTGCTCCTTTTCTAAAATATAGTCAACTTAGCAGCCAGTGTGTATACGCGGAATTGTTATAATCCTGCATACTCTGGAACACAGACATTCTCTGCTGCCGTCGTGCCGGGTACCAACTTTGATGCCTACGGATTGTTCCGTGCTCCGCACAACCATAATTCTACATCATTATAATAATTTTGTAAATTTCTTCCGGCTGTCCATATCCGGTTCATAAAATTTTTACAGTCTTTTCACGGCTGTGGAAGCATTGAAAGGTTGAAACATAGAGGAAAATCTGCTACAATAAGCTTTGAATTATGCGAAGACCCTCCGGAATTCTACTGTCGGAAGGGTGCGGAAATGAGGAAAAAATGAGCGTTATTGAGAAGATATTTGGCACGCACAGTTCCAGAGAACTGAAGCGTATTGAGCCTCTGGTGGACAAGATCGAGGCACTCCGTCCTACGATGCAGGCACTTTCCGATGAGGAGCTGCGTGGGAAGACCGAGGAGTATAAGAAACGTCTGACCAAGGGAGAGACCCTGGATGATCTGCTTCCGGAGGCGTATGCAACCGTGAGAGAGGCTGCAAAGCGTGTTCTGAACATGGAGCACTACAGAGTACAGCTGATCGGTGGTATCATCCTGCATCAGGGACGTATTGCAGAGATGCGTACCGGTGAAGGTAAGACCCTGGTATCCACTCTTCCTGCCTACCTGAATGCACTGGAAGGCAAGGGTGTCCATGTGGTTACCGTCAACGACTATCTGGCAAAGCGTGATGCGGAGTGGATGGGGCAGGTACACGAATTCCTGGGACTGAAGGTCGGCGTAGTACTGAACAGCATGACCTCCGAGGAGAGACAGGCAGCCTACAACTGCGACATCACCTATGTGACGAATAACGAGCTGGGATTTGATTATCTGCGCGATAACATGGTCATCTACAAGGAACAGCTGGTTCTGCGTGGATTACATTATGCCATCATCGATGAGGTGGACTCGGTACTCATCGATGAAGCGAGAACCCCTCTGATCATTTCCGGACAGAGCGGCAAGTCCACAGCGCTGTATGAGATGTGCGATCTGCTGGCTCGTCAGATGAAGCGCGGTGACGATGTACAGGAACTGACCAAGATGGATGCCATCATGGGCGTGGTACAGGAAGAGACCGGTGACTTCGTAGTCAACGAGAAGGATAAGATCATCAACCTGACCGCTGCAGGTATGGAAAAGGTAGAGAAATTCTTCCATATTGATAACTTCGCAGATCCCGAGAACCTGGAGATCCAGCACAACATTATCCTGGCACTGCGTGCGCACAATCTGATGTTCCGTGATAAGGATTACGTGGTAAAGGATGACCAGGTACTGATCGTCGATGAGTTTACCGGACGTATTATGCCGGGACGTCGTTATTCCGACGGTCTGCATCAGGCAATCGAAGCAAAAGAGCATGTAAAGGTGAAGAGAGAGAGTAAGACCTTAGCATCCATTACTTTCCAGAACTTCTTCAACTTGTTCGATAAAAAGTGCGGTATGACCGGTACAGCGCTCACCGAGGAGACCGAGTTCCGTGAGATCTACGGCATGGACGTAGTCGTGATCCCCACGAACCGCCCCGTAATCCGTAAGGATTTACAGGATGCCGTATATAAGACGAAAAAAGAGAAGCTGGACGCTATCGTCAATGCGGTAGAGGAAGCACATGCTACCGGACAGCCCGTGCTGGTAGGTACCATTACCATCGAAGCCAGTGAAGAACTGAGCAGAATGCTGACCAAGCGCGGCATCCAGCACAAAGTCCTGAATGCGAAGTTCCATGAACTGGAGGCAGAGATCGTAGCCGATGCCGGCGTACACGGTGCGGTAACCATTGCTACCAACATGGCAGGTCGTGGTACGGATATCAAGCTGGACGACGAAGCGAGAGCAGCTGGTGGACTGAAGATCATCGGTACCGAGCGTCACGAGTCCAGACGTATTGATAACCAGCTGCGTGGACGTTCCGGACGTCAGGGAGACCCCGGTGAATCCAAGTTCTACATCTCTCTGGAGGACGATCTGATGAGACTGTTCGGTTCTGAGCGTCTGATCAGCATGTTCAATACCCTGGGTATTCCCGAGGGACAGGAGATCGAGCATAAGGCACTGACCAATGCCATCGAATCCGCACAGAAAAAGATCGAGAGCAACAACTACGGTATCCGTAAGAATCTGTTAGAGTATGACCGCGTCATGAGCGAACAGAGAGAGATCATCTACGAGGAGCGTCTGCGGGTACTGAACGGTGAAAGCATGCGTGACGTGATCTACAAGATGATCACCGATATTACCGAGAACTGCGTAGATATCTGCATCAATGACGATGCAGATGTATCCGAGTGGGATTTCAATGAGTTAAATACCCTGCTCATTCCTACGATCCCTTTACAGCCTCTGACACCGGAGCGCGTGAAGAAGCCCAAGAAGAACAGCTTAAAGCAGCAGTTAAAGGAAGAAGCTGTGAAGCTGTATGAAGCAAAAGAAGCCGAGTTCCCCGAGTCCGAAGCCATCCGTGAGCTGGAGCGTGTGGTTCTGCTGAAGGTCATTGACCGTAAGTGGATGGATCACATTGATGACATGGAGCAGCTGCGCCAGGGCGTAGGCTTACAGGCATACGGACAGAGAGATCCTCTGGTAGAGTACAAGATGAGCGGTTACGAGATGTTCGACGAGATGACCCAGAACATCCGGGAAGAGACCGTAAGACTTCTGTTCCACATCAAGATCGAGCAGAAGGTAGAGCGTGAGCAGCAGGCGAAGATCACCGGTACGAACAAGGACGATTCCCTGCCGAAGGGACCCGTAAAGCGTGAAAATGCCAAGGTATATCCCAACGATCCCTGCCCCTGCGGAAGCGGTAAGAAGTACAAGAACTGCTGCGGACGGAAAGCGTAAATCGTAAGCAGAACAAAATTCTAAATAAGAAAGTGGGTGACGTTAAGTGGTTGAATTAGATCAGATGAAGACAGAAATTCTGTCCTACGAAACACCTTTAGCGGAAGTGAGGGATTCACTTTGACCTTGCTAACAAGGCAAAGAGAATCGAAGAAATGGAACGTGAGATGGAGGCTCCCGGATTCTGGGATGACCCGGAGCGTTCCAACCAGAAAATGAAAGAACTGAAGAACCTGAAAGATACCGTGGGAGAATGCGATAAGCTCTCCACACAGTACGATGACATCCTGACCCTGATCGATATGGGATATGAGGAGAACGATGAGTCTCTGATCCCAGAGATCCGTGGGGAACTGGATGAATTCATCAAGGAATTCGACGAACTCCGGATCGGAACGCTGTTATCCGGAGAATATGACAAAAACAATGCGATCTTAAAGCTCAATGCCGGTGCCGGCGGCACCGAGAGCTGTGACTGGTGCGGCATGCTGTATCGTATGTATACCCGTTGGGCGGAGCGCAAGGGATTTACCATCGAAGTGCTGGACTATCTGGATGGCGACGAAGCCGGAATCAAGTCAGTGACTTTCCAGGTCAACGGATTAAATGCTTACGGTTACCTGAAGTCTGAGAAGGGAGTACACCGTCTGGTGCGTATTTCCCCGTTCAATGCACAGGGCAAGCGTCAGACATCCTTCGTATCCTTGGATGTTATGCCGGATATCGAAGAAGATCTGGATGTAGAGATCGACGAGAAAGATCTGCGCATCGATACCTACCGAAGCAGCGGTGCCGGTGGTCAGCATATCAACAAGACCTCCTCTGCTATCCGTATCACTCATATCCCGACGGGAACCGTGGTGCAGTGTCAGAACGAGCGAAGCCAGTTCCAGAACAAGGATAAGGCGATGCAGATGCTGAAAGCAAAGCTGTATCTGCTGAAGCAGGAAGCCAACGTCGAAAAGCTGTCGGATATCCGCGGTGAAGTCAAGGAGATCGGCTGGGGCAACCAGATCCGCTCCTATGTATTACAGCCTTACACTCTGGTCAAGGATCATCGTACCGATGTGGAGACCGGTAATGTGGATGCAGTATTAGACGGTGGACTGGATATCTTCATCAACGGCTATCTAAAATGGATCAGCGTACAGGGAGATAAGAAGAACACAGAGAATTAATATAAGATGACAAATAAAAACACATTCCGAAAGCCATACGCTTTGGAATGTGTTTTTGCCTGTCATAATGGTGAAGAGCTGTCAGTGATGTTCTCCCTGCATCAGATCTAAGAAATACAGAGTCTGAGTCATAATCATATAAGGAGCCAGCCATAGGGCACCGATACCGAAGCTTAAGAGACACAAGAAGCCTAACGGCAGGAAGCTTAACTGGATACAGAACAACTCCCATTTATGTCTCTTCATAATGCGGAAGCTTAACTTCATCAGTTCTGTAGCACTGTACTGGGGAAAATCCAGCAACAGGTAGTAGGACTGAGATAATCCTAAAGCAAACGGAAGGTAGATACACAGCCCGATGACTATAAATACGATGGTCAGAACCGCAAGCGTGACGGTATCACCGCTTCCTGAACGCAGGAGGAAAAAACAGATATCATAGGGAAGCAGGCACAGGGCATTTAACAGAACCAACACTGCGGAGATCCCCAAAGATTTTTTGAATAAATATTTGAATCCGTAGAACAGGTTGGATATGGTTGCCGGTCTGTTGCATGCGGAATTCAGATAGAACAAAATAATACCGGTCTGAAATACTCCGGCGAAGATCGACAGCAGGGTGGTGCAGGCGGTCAACAGGAGATATTCTGTCAGAGAAGTATCACCGCTTCCTCCCGCGAGTACCCTTATGGTAACAATCATGGAGAAGGTCATGCTGACGGCAAAACTAAGGGAAAATACGATCAGCCCTCTGCAGATAGACAGCAGGATGGCATTGCCATAACGCCCTGCCATCTGCTCTCTGGCTTTTTCTTTGAGCTCAGCTCTGGATGCATATTGTATCATAGAAATCCTCTTTTCTTTTCAAAAATTAACTGTTTTTACAGATAAGACTGCCAGAATTCTTCCATGCTGACACCGTACATCTGCTGGTACATCTGATCCAGCATATTCATATAAGAAGGATCGGTGAATACCGTAACGATGCTGCTGACGGTTATGAAGACACCGAGAGCCAGTCCCACGCAGGAAAGCCAGATTCCGGCGATACATATGCTGTTCATGCGCTGTCCCCTTTTCCTGGTAAGCATTGCAAAGAGAATGCCCAGGGCACCGGCGGGGATGGATAACAGTCCCGTACAGCACAATACCAGGGAACAGATACCGCAGACCATGGAGGCGATGGACAGACCCTTATATCTCGGATCGACCTGTGGTACATTCTGATTCATTTCGTTGTTCTGATTCTGATAATAATCCATAAGAACCTCATTTCCGGGCGGCATATCGAGATTTTATTGCCGCGCTTATACTAAGTACTGTACCATTTTTCCATAGAATAAGCAAATGAAATAAAAATTAAAAGATTGAGAAAACTTCGGATTTCCAGTATAATAGACCCATGTGCAAAACGAAAATAGCAATAGACCATCAGGAGGAACTATGGATATTATTCAGAAAATCAAAGAAGAACTTCAGGTAGAAAAATGGCAGGTGGAAGCAGCGGTAAAGCTGATTGATGAGGGGAATACCATACCCTTTATCTCCCGTTACCGTAAGGAGGTCACCGGATCTCTGAACGACGAGCAGCTGCGTAATCTGGATGAGAGACTGACTTATCTGAGAAGTCTGGAAGATAAAAAGGAGCAGGTGCTGAAAAGTATTGAGGAGCAGGGGAAGCTTACCGATGAGTTAAAGGAGAAGATCCTGGCAGCGCAGACACTGGTAGTGGTAGAGGATCTGTACCGCCCTTACCGTCCCAAGAGAAAGACCCGTGCCAGCATCGCCAAGGAAAAGGGACTGGAGCCCCTGGCAGAGTATATCCTGCGCCAGGATGCAACGGAACCGGTGCTGAATGAAGCTGAAAAATATGTTTCCGCAGAAAAAGAAGTGAAGACTCCGGAGGAAGCACTGCAGGGAGCACAGGATATTATTGCCGAGATGATCTCTGATGATGCGGATCATCGTCTCTACATCCGTAATATCACTGTGGAGGAAGGCATCGTCATCAGTACAGCGAAGGATGAGAAAGCCCAGAGCGTCTATGAGATGTATTACAATTTTGAGGAGCCGGTGAAGAAGATCGCAGGACACAGAGTGCTGGCATTGAACCGTGGCGAGGCAGAAAAAATACTGACCGTGAAAGTCAATGCACCAGAAGAGCGGATACTGCGCTACTTAGAGAAGAAGTTAATTACGAAGGATAACGAATATACCACACCGGTGATCCGGGCGGCAGTAGAGGACAGCTATGATCGTTTAATAGCACCTGCTATTGAAAGAGAGATCCGTAACGACCTGACAGAAAAGGCAGAGGACGGAGCTATCAATGTCTTTGGTAAGAACTTAGAGCAGTTGCTGTTGCAGCCCCCTATCGCAGGCAAAGTGGTGTTAGGCTGGGATCCCGCTTTCCGTACCGGTTGTAAGCTGGCAGTAGTAGATGCCACCGGAAAAGTGCTGGATACGAAAGTAATTTTCCCCACAGCCCCTCAGAACAAGGTGGAGGAAGCTAAAGCAGAACTGAAAAAATTAATTAAAAAATATAATGTAGATTTAATTTCTGTAGGAAATGGTACGGCGTCCAGAGAATCCGAGCAGGTGATCGTAGAACTGTTGAAGGAACTGGATCGTCCGGTACAGTATGTGATCGTCAACGAGGCAGGAGCTTCCGTATATTCCGCAAGTAAGCTGGCAACGGAAGAGTTCCCGAACTTCGATGTGGGACAGCGAAGCGCAGCATCTATCGCCAGAAGATTGCAGGATCCCCTGGCAGAACTGGTGAAGATCGATCCCAAGTCCATCGGCGTCGGTCAGTACCAGCACGACATGAATCAGAAGAAATTAAGCGATGCCTTAAACGGCGTGGTGGAAGACAGTGTAAATAAGGTCGGCGTGGATCTGAATACCGCATCCGCATCCCTCTTAGAGTATGTCTCCGGTATCAACAAGACCATCGCAAAGAATATCGTGGATTACAGAGAAAATAACGGGCGTTTTGTAAGCAGAAAACAGCTGTTAAAGGTGCCGAAGTTAGGACCCAAGGCGTATGAGCAGTGTGCCGGATTCTTACGGATCCTGGATGGCAAGAACCCGTTAGATGCTACCAGCGTCCATCCCGAGTCTTACGAGGCGGCAGAACAGCTGATGGCAAAGCTGGGACTGACCATGGAGGATATCAAGGAAGCCCAGAAGCAGGCAGCGGCGAAGAAAACTTCCGGCAAGAGCACTCCGGCGCAGGGGAACGGACAGACCGGTGCTCATCCTGCAGCGAAGAAGCGGGAGGAGCAGAAGGGCAAGACTGTAAAAGTGCATAATACCAATACCGCTATGGGCAAAGCACTTGCTGCAGCCATGGGTGGTGTGACCTTCGATAATTCCGCAGACACCTCTGCAAAAAGAAATGCACCGGCAGCGCAGAATGCAGCAAACGATGCAAAAGACATCTCCGGACTGGAGAAACGCATTAAGAATAAGAAGCTTCTGGCAGAGGAACTGGGCATTGGTGAGATCACTCTGACAGACATCCTGAAGGAACTGGAGAAGCCCGGCAGAGATCCCAGAGACGATATGCCGAAGCCGATTCTGCGCAGCGACGTTTTGGATATGAAGGACTTAAAACCCGGCATGATCTTAAAGGGAACCGTGCGTAATGTCATTGACTTTGGTGTGTTCGTGGATATCGGTGTCCACCAGGACGGACTGGTACACATCTCCCAGATCACCGACCGCTATATCAAGCATCCCTTAGAGGCAGTCAGCGTAGGAGATATTGTTGATGTACAGGTATTGACCGTGGACGTGGCGAAGAAGCGTATCGGTCTGACCATGAAGATTCAGAAGCAGTAAGTAGAAAAATAGAATATGATATAAAACAGGGATAACGTGGAAATTTCCATGCTGTCCCTGTTTTGTTTCAGAAGATTATGCTCTGTGTCCGGTCTTGATAATAGGACTTAAGGGCTTGTAGATCAGCAGCGTCACGACAGATACCAACGTTCCCTTGATCAGGTTCATGGGAGCTACGCATGCTACGACAAAGCTTACGATACTGCCTTCTTTTGCCAGCGGATTGACTTCCGTTCCCATAGCCAGGATGGCATCCATGGGCATTCCGTAGAATTTGGAGAAGGCGGGAAGCAGATATACGGCATTGAATGCGGTGCCGAATACCGTCATAACCAGTGTACCCACGACGCAGGCGATGACAGCATTTTTCTTCGTCTTCTTAAAAGAATATACGGCGGAAGCGGGAAGAATCAGGGTGCAGCCTACTACAAAGTTCGCCAGGTCTCCGATGAAAGCAGTGGAGGTGCCCTTCACACACAGCTTCAGCAGAATCTTCACGAATTCCATCATAACACCTGCCACCGGACCGAAAGCGAAGGAGCCGACTAAAATCGGCAGTTCGCTGAAATCCATTTTATAGAAGCCGGGAGCAAAGAAAATAGGGAAGTCCAGCACATGCAGGATCATGGCGATGGCGGAGAACATACCGATCATGGCAAGTTTTCTTGTGTTGAAGATGGGCTCGTAGATTCCGTTTTTCTTCTGGGCGCCTTTTTCCAGAGCCACGGCTACCAGGAAGCAGCCGACGATGACTGCCAGGAAGATCACTACATAGGCTACATTTTCAGTTACGGTTTGCATTAATTTGTTCATTTCAGAACTCCTTTCCTATAAGAAAATTCAAGGAAAGCCTTCAAAAAAAGCCCCGGAGTCCAAAGACCTCCGGGGCACAGGTATCACAAATAAAATATAAGTGACACTTCTTCTTTCATCCAGACTGTACTGTTGGTCCCGGATTTGCACCGGATCAGCCGCAGAATAGACATCTGCGGGTCGCGGACTGTAGCTTACGCTTTCACCGCCAGTAGGGAATTGCACCCAACCCTGAAGAGCTTTACCTTATGAACGGAATATAACACTTTGTGAACAAATTGTCAATATAGAAAATCTTTAGAATTTTCCCAAGATTTTTTTCGGATTTCTCTGATAGAGTATCTTGTAACGGAATAGATATGAAAGGTATTGACACTGCAAAAATATTAGTGTATTATGCGAATAGTACAATAACACAATCAAACAAAGTCGATCTACACAATAGAAATGGGAGTATGGAGGAAATGAGCGCATTAGTAGAAATCAAAGATGTATGTAAGGTCTACAATCCGGGCGAAAATGAAGTACGTGCCCTGGATCATGTGAGCCTGACCATCCATGAGCAGGAATTCGTGGCGATCATCGGACATTCCGGAAGCGGTAAATCCACCCTGATGAATATGCTGGGATGCCTGGATGTGCCCACCAGTGGGGAATACTGGCTGCATGGACAGGATGTATCGGCACTGACGGATGATGAGCTGTCGGATATTCGTAACCGGGAGATTGGATTTATCTTCCAGGGATTTAATCTGATCCCGAATCTGACAGCACTGGAAAATGTGGAGCTGCCGCTGATTTACCGGGGAGTAGCCCGCGGTACAAGAGAGGAATTGTCCAGAGAGGCTTTGAAAAAAGTAGGTCTGGAACACCGTATGGACCATAAACCCTCGGAGATGTCCGGTGGACAGCAGCAGAGAGTGGCAATCGCCAGAGCCATTGCCCAGGCACCGCCGGTGATCCTGGCGGATGAGCCCACCGGTAATCTGGATTCCAACTCCACGAAGGAGATCATGGATATCCTGAAGGGTTTACATAAAGAAGGAAGAACCGTCATACTGATCACTCATGACAATGAGATTGCGGCACAGGCGAAGCGTGTGATCAAAATCAAGGATGGCAAAGTGGAATCCGACTCCGGGCAGATCGAACAGGCATAAGGACGTTAAACAGTAGAAAAACATAGAAAGGGTCATGAGTGAGGGATCGTGGAACAGCAGGAAAAGACAGAACAGGCACTCAGTGCGAAAGAGATCAAGAAAATGAAGAAAGAAGAAAAGAAAAGACAGAAAGCATCAACACCAAAGAAAAAACGTAAAAAAGCACCTGTTATCATAGCAGTTATCGCAATTTTACTGATTGTGATCCGCATGGTAAGCTGTGCATTTCCCGGCAACGCGGGCGTTATGGTCAGTACCACCAACGCATTCCGTGGTGACATCGAGGAAAATGTCAGCACCAGCGGCAAGGTAGCCAGTGAAGAGAAGGAGATCCTTTTTGCTCCGGTCAGCGGCAGATTAAGCGAGATCAACGTGGCAGCCGGTGATGCGGTGAAGGCAGGGGATGTTCTCATGACCTATGATATGGATCAGATGGAGGAGCGTCTGCAGGAGGCAACGTTACAGCAGACCAAGAGCAGTGCTTCCTATAACAGTACCATGACAGAGAACAGCAAGAGTCAGGCAAAATTAAACGAAGCCAACACGAACCTGACAGTTCTGGATCAGCAGCTTGCGGATTACAAGGCTTATCTGAAAGAACTGCAGGATAAGCTTTCCACAAGTCAGAGAGAGACCCAGAGGCAGCTGTCTGAGGAAAGCTATGAATTATCCAGAAAATCCGCAGACTTAAGCAAGGAACTGCAGGATTCTTCCACCAGCGCAGACCGTGCAAAAGAAATCAACAAGGAACTGCAGGACATCAGTGCCAGCCAGGCGAGAAATTCTTATGTACAGTCCATCGCAAGCTCTAGTGATTATGTAGTGAACATGCAGAATGAGATTGCTTCTGTACAGGAGCACATCACAGAATGTGAAAATTATAAAGCACAGATGCAGAGCCAGAAGGGCACCAGCGAGAGCACGATTTTAAACGGTTACCAGTCGGAAGCCTATGCGGCAGACAGAGATCTGGCACAGCTGACCTACAAACAGGCAGAAGAACAGTACTATTCCGCCAAGAAGGGTATCGTAGCGGATTTCAACGGTATCGTAACGGAGTGCACCGGAGTCTCCGGTGCCAGCGTGGCGGAAGGAGCCCAGCTGATCACGTTAGAAAGCAGTGAAAACGTAAAGGTGACATTCGATGCTTCCAAGTCCGACGTAGCGAAGCTTGCCATCGGACAGAAAGTAGATGTTACCATCTCCGGCAGCAAATACGAGGGTGAGATTGCCAAGATCAACCGCATGGCAACACTGAATGCTTCCAATACCCCCATGGTGGGTGTGGAAGTACATCTGACCAATCCGGATGACAAGATTATCCTCGGACTGGATGCAAAGCTTACCATACATACCGACAGCGCCCAGAATACACTGCTGATTCCGGTAGAAGCGATCAATGCGGATAAAAACGGAGATTTCCTCTATGTAGTAGAGAACGGCATGGTGGTCAAGAAAGCAATCACCTGTGGCATTTCTTCCGATGAATATACAGAAGTCCTGGAGGGTATCACTGAAGAAGATGAGATCATTGTAAGCAGTCTGACCGGTGCCAGTCTGGAAGAAGGTATGGCGGTAACCGCCGTACCCGAGCAGTAGGAGGCGGATCCATGACACAAGTATGGGAATACATCAAAATTGCATTGATGAATATCCGCAGTAATAAAGGACGTTCTATTCTGACCATGCTGGGGATTATCATAGGAATCTCTTCCGTCATCATGATCATTTCCATCGGTAACGGGGTAAAAAGCGGCATCAATGGGGAATTGAATTCCATGGCAGGCGGTCAGATTGCCGTCTATAGCAATACTACCGCGGAGAACGGCACGACAGTGGTATTTACGGAAGAGGATATGGATGCCATTCTGGAGAAAGTTCCAAACGTCAAAGCAGTAACACCCTCCTGGAGTTTCTCCGGAAGTGCTACCGGCAGAAAGGGAACTTTTGATGTCAGTGCGACATTCGGCAAGGCGGGGCTGGAATATTCCAGCCAGGATCCCATTATCAAGGGACGTTACTTTACAGATTCGGATTATTATACGGCAAATAAGGTATGCGTCATCACGGAGAGTAGTGCGAAAACGCTGTTCGGCAATACCAATATCATCGGAATGAGTTTTGACTACACGCTGTATGGTGTGACACAGGAATTCACGATTGTCGGTATTCGTAAGGACAATGCATCAAAGTTTTTCGGAACCGGTGGGGCTGGTATGGTAACCATGGAGGCACCCATTTCCACAATTTCCGAGGGGTATGGGTTCTATGTGGATTATACGGATCTGCTGATCGTCAGCGACGGTGCGGAGAATGCCTCGCAGGTAGCACAGGATACGGTACGACTGCTAGAGAACCGACATGGTGTCAGAGGACAAAATGCCATTGCCGTACAGAACTTCAATGATATTATGAGCGAGATGGACCAGATCTTAAGCTATATCACGATCTTCGTGGTATTCGTGGCAGCCATCTCTCTGTTAGTCGGCGGTATCGGCGTTATGAACATTATGCTGGTATCCGTAACGGAACGTACCAGAGAGATCGGTATCCGTAAGTCTCTGGGAGCGAGGACCGGATCCATTCTGTTACAGTTTTTGTCGGAATCTGCCATCATTACTCTGTTGGGAGGTATTATCGGTATCCTCATCGGTGTGGCGGGAGCTTTCGGCGTCTGCAGTCTGATTGGATTTACCGCGAAAGTGAATGTGAGCACGGTGCTGGGAGCCAGCCTCTTCTCCTCTGCTGTGGGTATTTTCTTCGGAATCTATCCGGCGAAAAAGGCTGCAAAATTAAGCCCTATCGAAGCGTTGCGGCATGAATAGAGTGCAAAATATTAAATCATAATTAAACAAAACAAATAATTTTAGAACCGCAGGTGACAGATATTGGAATCCCTGCGGTTCTTTACTTGCTTTTTTAAAGGAAAAAATTTATAATGTTCTAGTATTGTACATTATGATGTCGGGGTCAAAAGCCCCCGACTTTGATGCCTACGGATTGTTCCGTGCTCCGCACTCCCACAATCCTACCCAATATTCGCATATCGTGGGATTATCATCCCACTTTTATGCTCATATCGGGGCGGGTCCCAAGGTCTTTCACCCACTTATGAGCAAGCTCATGTGGGTTTAGACCTTTTGACCCTGGCATCATATT